>JAUYEK010000217.1 GCA_030691435.1 Sulfuricella sp.
GTGACGATATGCACCTTGACCTCCAGCTTTACCCCGCTCATGCCGAGCGGCTCGCGCACGTCTTCCTGCCCGTCGATGATGAATTCCTGGGTAAGGATGTGCAGTACCTGCTGGTCGGTTGGAATGATCACCGCGCGCGCCGTTTCGATCACCCGGTCAACGTCGGACTGACCCACTTCCTTGTCCTTGATCGCCACCATGCCATGCGAGTTGATGCTCCTGATATGGCTGCCGGCGATGCCGGTGTAGACCTCGCGGATCTTGCAGTCGGCCATCAGCTCGGCCTCCTCCAGCGCGCGCTGGATGGCATTGACGGTGGACTCGATATTCACCACCACGCCCTTCTTCAAACCGCGCGACGGCGCCTGTCCCATGCCGATGATCTCCAGCCGCCCTTCCGGCATGATCTCCGCGACGATGGCGACGATTTTCGAGGTGCCGATGTCCAGCCCCACGATCAGATTTTTTTGCTCTTTAGTCTTGTTCATCCCTTGTCTCCCTCGTTAGGGGCTAGGGGCTAGAGGTGGCCGCTACGCGGTTTTTCCCCTCGCCTATCGCCTCTAGCCTCTTTCGCCTCCAGCCTTCTTCAATGCAATCTCCGGGTAGCGCACCGCAAACCCGTTGGGATAGCGCAGGTCGGCGTAGGCAACGGATATCGGAAGCTTGGCGACAGTCTGGCCGTACGCCCCGATGAATTTCCCCAAACGCTCGCGCACCTTGTCCCTGCCCAATTCCACTACCAGTCCATTATTCAGCTTGAGCTGCAACGCACGGCGGTCTGACAGGGTCATATGGGTCAGCGCAAGGTTGAACGGCTTGAGCATCCGGCTGAATTCCTCATAATGCCCAGTCACCTCCCTGGCCGCGTCTTCCGGGCCGTTGAACTCCGGCAGCACCGCATTCGAGGCCGCCCTGAACAGATCGCCGTGAGTGTTGACCAACGCCGAACTACCCCAGCGAGCCAGCACCACATGCTCTTCGATCGCCACTTCCAGCCTGTCCGGCCAGCGCCGCCTCACGTTCACGTTGCGCACCCAGGGCAACTTCTCGAACGCCGCGCGGGTGCGGTTCAGATCGAGGGTAAAGAAGTTCCCCCTCATCTCGCGTGCAACGATGAACTGCACCTGCTCGCGGTTGACGTGCTGCAACTCTCCCTTGACGTCCACCTTGCGCAGCGGAAATACCGGCAGATGCACCGCCAGGAACAGCACGGCATACAGCAGCAGCACCGCCGCCAGGGCGTAAAGCGTGTTTGCCAGCCACAAGGTCATCTGCGTTTTATCCCAAATCAAAACAACCGCCAATCAAAACAAGTGCCCTTCACCATTGCCCCCTCTCCCCTTGTGGGAGAGGGTTGGGGAGAGGGGTAGTTGTTCCGCGTGGGCACAAAAACGGTGCCCACCCTACGCCTATTCATGGCGTTCATCCCGCGCTAGCCAGTTCAAGAACCTTGATCACCAAATCCTCAAAGCTCAGGCCTGCTGCCCGTGCCGCCATCGGCACCAGGCTATGGTCGGTCATTCCGGGCGAGGTGTTGGCTTCGAGCAGGTACGGCTTGCCCGCCGCGTCGAGCAGGAAATCCACCCGCCCCCAGCCGGCGCCGCCGATAACCGCGTAGCCCCGTTTTGCCAGGCGCTGAATTTCGCTCTCCTGCTCCGCTGACAGCCCGCACGGGCAAAGGTAGCGGGTGTCGTCGCGCAGGTATTTCGCTTCGTAATCGTAGAACTCATTGGCCGGCTCGATCTTGATCACCGGCAGCGCCTCGCCGCCGAGGATCGCAGCGGTGTACTCTCCGCCACCGACGAACTGTTCGGCAATCACCAGATCGTCGTAACGCGCCGCCAGTTCATAGGCAGCGCGCAAGTCTGCGACTGTCTTCACCTTGCTGATGCCGACGCTGGAGCCTTCGTTGGCCGGCTTGACGAACAGCGGCAAGCCGAGGCGGGCGGCCACCGCCATGAAATCGCTGCCGGCATCGAGCAACTCGTAGGCGGGAACCGGCAACCCCGCCGCCTGCCAAACGAGTTTGCTGCGCCATTTGTCCATCGCCAGGGCAGACGCCAGCACACCGCTGCCGGTATAGGGAATGCCCAGCAGAGCCAGCGCGCCCTGCACCGTACCGTCCTCGCCCTGGCCGCCGTGCAGGGTGATAAAGACACGCTCGAAGCCGTCGCGCTTCAGCTCACCCAGCTCCCTCTCGGTCGGGTCGAACGCATGCGCATCGACGCCGCTGCGCTTGAGCGCAGCCAGCACCGCATTGCCGCTCTTCAGCGATACCTCGCGCTCGGCGGATTTTCCGCCCAGCAGCACTGCAACCTTGCCGAAAGCG
>JAUYEK010000133.1 GCA_030691435.1 Sulfuricella sp.
TCCCCCGCTTGCGGGGGAGAGGACGAACGCTCCCTCTCCCTTCGGGAGAGGGTTGGGGAGAGGGTTGGCCGCGATTTGCGGCCGCATTCGCGCCGGGGGCGGCGCTCCTACAGGCACGAACATTCCAATGGACAATCCGGGTTAAAGCCAAACAAGCCGCCGCTGGGGAAGCGGCGGCGAAACATCAGGCTGTGCCGGCCACCTTCGGCTGATCGGCGTAAATCAGGATCGGTTGAGTCTCCCCCCTGACCACCCCGTCGTCGATCACTGCCTTGGCGACATTACTCATGGAGGGCAGGTCGAACATGATGTCCAGCAGGGTATGTTCCAGAATCGAACGCAAGCCGCGGGCGCCGGTCTTTCTCGCCAGCGCTTTCTTGGCAATGGCGAGCAGCGAATTTTCCCTGAACTCCAATTCGACCCCTTCCATCGCGAAGAGTTTCTGATACTGCTTGATCAGGGCATTCTTGGGCTCGGTCAGAATGCGCATCAGGGCGTGTTCGTCGAGATCCTCGAGGGTCGCGACTACGGGCAGGCGACCGACGAATTCAGGGATCAGGCCAAATTTGATCAGATCTTCCGGCTGGACATCGCGCAGCACGGCACCGATTTCCTTGCGGTCATCCTTGCTCTTCACTTCTGCGCCAAAACCTATCCCACCCTTCTCGGAGCGCATGCGGATTACCTTGTCCAGGCCACTGAACGCACCACCGCAGATGAACAGAATGTTGGTGGTATCAATCTGAACGAATTCCTGATTGGGGTGTTTGCGTCCGCCCTGCGGCGGCACCGAGGCAGTGGTGCCCTCAATCAGCTTGAGCAATGCCTGCTGCACGCCTTCGCCAGACACATCGCGGGTAATCGACGGGTTGTCGGACTTGCGTGAAATTTTGTCGATTTCATCAATGTAGACAATGCCGCGCTGCGCCTTCTCCACATCGTAGTCACATTTCTGCAGCAGTTTCTGGATGATGTTTTCGACGTCCTCGCCGACATAACCGGCTTCGGTCAGGGTGGTGGCATCGGCGATAACGAAAGGCACGTTGAGCATGCGCGCCAGAGTCTGGGCCAGCAGGGTCTTGCCGGAGCCGGTTGGGCCAATCAGCAGGATATTGCTCTTGGCCAGCTCGACCTCGTCGGTCTTCGAACTGTTCTTGAGCCGCTTGTAGTGATTGTAAACGGCGACGGAGAGGATTTTCTTCGCCTTCGGCTGATCGATCACATATTCGTCGAGCATCTGGCAGATTTCCTGCGGCACCGGCAGGTCGGAAGCACCGCCCTTTGCCGACTGATCGCCCTGCGCCTCCTCGCGAATAATGTCGTTGCACAGCTCGACGCACTCATCGCAGACAAACACGGACGGGCCGGCAATCAATTTACGCACTTCATGTTGGCTTTTGCCGCAGAACGAGCAGTAAAGCAGTTTTTCGCCGCCGGTTTTATCAGACATTTTCAGTTTTCCTCAAATATTCATCAACTGGCAAAATCGGCTCGATTCGCCAGCACTTTATCCACCAGCCCATATTTTACCGCTTCCTCGCCGCTCATGAAATTATCGCGGTCGCTGTCCTTTTCAATGGTTTTAACGGACTGGCCGGTGTGGTGAGCCAGCATCGTATTCAGGCGCTGTCTCAAGTACAGGATTTCCTTGGCATGGATTTCAATATCGGAGGCCTGGCCCTGGAAGCCGCCCGACGGTTGATGAATCATCACGCGGGAGTTCGGCAGGCAGAAACGTTTGCCCTTGGCGCCGGCTGCCAGCAAAAATGAACCCATGCTGGCCGCCTGGCCCAGGCAGAGTGTGCTGACGTCCGGCTTGATAAACTGCATGGTGTCGTAAATCGCCATGCCGGCGCTGACCGAGCCGCCCGGCGAGTTGATGTAGAAGAAAATATCCTTGTCCGGATTGTCCGATTCCAGGAACAGCATCTGCGCCACGATCAGGTTGGCCGTCGCATCGTTGACCGGCCCAACCAGAAAAATCACGCGCTCCTTGAGCAGGCGGGAATAGATGTCGAACGCGCGTTCGCCACGCCCACTCTGCTCGATCACCATCGGAACCAAACCCAGGTTTTGCGGCTCCCAGTTCTGACTATGAATCATCAATTATTCCCCATCAGCTCATCAAAGGCGGAAGCGACTTCCACCACTTTGGCGCGTTCCAGCACCCACTTGACCACATTGTCTTCTATCACCAGCGATTCCACGGTGGCCAGGCGATTCGGCTCACCATAATACCAGGCCAGTACCTGCTCCGGCTGCTCATAGCTCTGCGCCAGCTCGTTCACCAGCTCACGCACCTGCTCAGGCTTGGCCTGCAACTGGTGCGAATTAACCAGTTCCGACATGATCAAACCGAGGCTGACGCGGCGGCGCGCCTGATCCTCGAACAAATTGGCAGGCAGCGAAATATCGCCGCTGGCGCTCAAGCCGCGAGCACGCAAATCTTCGCCGGCCTGCTGGCGAAGATGGTCAATCTCCATCTCGATCAGCGACCTGGGCTGCTCGAACGGCGTCGCGTCGAGCAGAGCCTGCATCACGCGCTCCTTGACCCGGCCGTCGATACGCTTTTTCACTTCGCGTTCCAGGTTGGCCTTGATTTCGCTGCGCATGGTTTCAAGGTTGCCGTCCGATACGCCCAGCGACTTGGCGAAATCCGCATCGACTTCCGGCAGTTTCGGCTCCGCCACCTGATTCAGCGTCACCGCGAAAGTCACGGTTTTTCCGGCCAGTTCCTTGGCATGATAATCTTCGGGAAAGGTTAATTCAAACGATTTGCTCTCGCCGTCCTTCATGCCCAGGATAGCTCCTTCAAAATCCTTCAGCGTATGGCCTTCGCCCAGCACCAGCTTATAGCCCTGGGCCTGGCCACCCTGGAACACTTCTCCATTCAGGGTGCCGCAGTAATCAATCTCGACCTGGTCGCCGGTTGCGGCCTTGCGCTCGACCGGCGCATAGGTCACGCGCTGCTTGCGCAGGATTTCAATAGTTTTGTCCGCCTCGGCATCGCCAACCACCACCTTCGGATGATCGATCGCCACTCCGCTGACATCGCCCACCACCACGTCGGGGTAAACTTCAAAAGTCGCAGCGAATTGCAGCTCTTTGGATTCGCCTTCGGCCGGCCTGGCCTCGATCCGTGGATAACCCGCCACCTTCAGGTTCTGCGCCCTGACCGCTTCGGCAAAATTCTTATGCACCGCCTCGCCCAAAACTTCCTGACGTACCTGGCCGCCATGCTGTTGCTCCACAATCTTCATCGGCACCTTGCCGGGGCGGAAACCATCCATCTTGACCGTGCGCGCCACCCGTTTAAGCCTGTTTCCCACTTCCGCTTCCATGCTGGCGAGCGATACTGCCAGGTTGAGCGTGCGTTGCAGCGAGCTGGAGTTTTCCGTAGTCGTTTCCATTACCTGTCTATCCCTCTAAATTAAAGACTGTTGCATGTCTGGTGCGAAAGGCGAGACTCGAACTCGCACGCCGTGAGGCGCTGGAACCTAAATCCAGTGCGTCTACCAATTCCGCCACTTTCGCAAAAACCTATAGTGTAATATATTCAATGGTCGGCTGTCAGCTTCTCAGCTTCCAGCTTCCTTATTCCGCGAGCCATCCTACCTGAAAACCCTATGCCTCAACACTATGAAAATTTTCCGGTGGCATCCGTCCTGCTGCCAAAACGGCTGCGCCGCCCGGTTGGCGTCATTTACGCTTTCGCCCGTGCGGCCGACGATTTCGCCGATGAAGGGGATCTCGACGATGATGCGCGACTGGCTCTGCTCGGCGGTTTTCGCGCCGAACTGGACATGATCGGAGCCGGCCTGCCGCCAGCAACCCCGTTGTTCCATGAGCTCAAAGAAATTATCGGTCTCCATCGCCTGCCGTTGCAACCTTTCTACGACCTGCTCGACGCCTTTTCCCAGGATGTCATTAAAAAACGCTATGCTCACTTCGGCGAGGTGATGGATTACTGCCAGCGCTCCGCCAATCCGGTTGGCCTGCTGCTGCTCCATCTTTACGGCGCGGCGACGGAACGCAATATCAGCTACTCGAACGCCATCTGCTCCAGTCTGCAGCTGATCAACTTCCTCCAGGATATCGCCATCGACTACCACGGCAAGAACAGGGTTTACCTGCCGCAGGATGAACTGGCAAAATACCGCATCACTGAAACGCAAATCGCGCGCGGGGATAACAGCGGCCTGTGGAAACCCTTCATGCAGTTCCAGATCGAGCGCGCGCGCAAGCTGCTACAGGCGGGTGCGCCGCTCGGCAGCGTGCTGCGCGGCAGGATCGGCCTGGAAATGCGCATGATCATCATGGGCGGCGAAACCATCCTGCGCAAGCTGCACAAATCCGGCGGCGATATCTTCAATGACCGTCCGCTGATCAAGCCTGGCGACTGGATATTCATGCTTTACCGGGCTCTGCGAAAAAAATGAACCAAAAACCACTTTTCGTCCACAAAAATCACGAAAGACACGAAACCAATCAACAGCCGGCATTTCGCTTTCGACCCACCCAACAGATGAGAGCTGTCAATTGAATATGTCTTTGAACTTTTTTGTGATTTTCGTGCCTTTCGTGGACCAACTGCCTTTCCTAGGATGAAAGAACACGCCTTGACACCTGACCAATACTGCCAGGAACGGGCCGCAAAAAGCGGCTCCAGCTTCTACTACAGCTTCCTTTTCCTGCCGCCGCTCAAGCGTCGGGCGATCACCGCCCTGTATGCCTTTTGCCGCGAAGTGGACGATGTCGCCGACGAATGCCACGATATCGCCATCGCCCGCGCCAAGCTCGCCTGGTGGCGCAATGAAGTCTCCAATATCTTCGCCGGCCACCCAGAGCACCCCGTGGGGCAGGCCCTGGCGCCGCTGGTTCGGGAATTCGGCCTGCCCGCCTCGGAGTTCGATGAAATCATAACCGGCATGGAAATGGATCTGACCCACAACCGCTATGCCGATTTCGACCAGCTCCAGCTCTACTGCCACCGCGTGGCGGGCGTGGTGGGGCTGCTTTCCGCCCGCATTTTCGGTTACCGGGATGCGCGCACTGAAGCCTACGCCCACGACCTCGGACTGGCTTTCCAGCTCACCAACATCATCCGCGATGTCGGCGAAGATGCCCGACGCAACCGCATCTACCTGCCGCTAAATGAGCTGACCCGGTTCGGCGTCAGCGAAGCCGACATTCTGCATGGCCGGGAAACCGGGAATTTCAGCCAGCTGATGGCGTTCCAGGGCGAACGGGCAAACCAATACTACACCCAGGCGTTTGCCGAGTTACCTGCGGCGGACCGCAAGAACCAGCGCACCGGCCTGATCATGGCGGCGATTTACCATGCCATACTGGACGAAGTCAGGCAAGACGGCTACCACGTCCTGAATCAGCGCATCTCGCTGACGCCACTGCGCAAACTGTGGATAGCGTTCAAGACCTGGCTCAAGGAATGAACCCGGATTATCCGTTAGAGCCCAAACACCGCTGTGGGAGCGGCGCCCTCGCCGCGATTTGCGTCCGCATTCGCGCCGGGGGCGGCGCTCCTACATGCATGCGCATTCCAATGGACACACCCAGATGAAAGTCGCGATCATCGGCGCCGGCTATGCCGGCCTGGCGGCGGCAGTGGAGCTGGCCGCGCAGGGGATATCCGTTACCGTCTTCGAGTCCGCCAGGCAGTTGGGTGGGCGTGCGCGACGGGTGGATTACCGCGGCATGGCACTGGATAATGGGCAGCACATATTACTCGGCGTCTACCGCGAAACCCTGCGCCTGATGCGCATGACCGGTGCCGATCCGGCGACGCTGCTGCTGCGGCTACCCCTGCAACTGGTCATTCCAGGCCGCTTCAGCCTGCAAGCGGCGCCGCTGCCAGCCCCGCTACACCTGGCGCTAGCCCTGCTCACGGCGCGCGGCCTGACTTGGGGCGAACGCCTCTCCGCCGTGCGCTTCATGAGCGCAATGCGTCGCCGGAATTTCCGAATCGGCGGGCATGGCAGGGATGCCGCCCCTAATGATGAAACCTGTCATGCCCGCCCCCCTCTCCCCAACCCTCTCCCGCGAGCGGGCGAGGGGGCAAACGAATCGCTGCGCGAATTTTATATTAACGACGACATCGGCGCCGGCAAGATGCTGACGATGCATGGCCAAACCGGCAATCTGCGCCGCTATTTATGGGAGCCGCTCTGCATCGCCGCGCTCAACACCCCTCTCGATACCGCGTCGGCCCAAGTATTCCTCAACGTCCTGCGCGATAGCCTGGCCGGCAGCCGGGCAGACAGCGACATGCTGCTGCCGCTGGCAAACCTGACGCATCTCTTCCCGGAACACGCAGCCGCATTCCTCGAGAGCCATGGCGGCAAAATCATCCATTCCCAAACAGTGCTTGCGGTCAAAGCCGAGGCTGCCGGCTTCTCCCTCGAAATGCGACCGGGGCCGGAAAAGTTCGACCAGGTCATTTGCGCGGTGCCGCCGCAGCGCCTGGCCGCGCTTACCGTCGACCTGCCTGAACTGGCGGAAGCCAGGGCACTGGTTGACCGCTTCAGTTACCAGCCGATCTACAGCGTATTCCTGCAATATCCCGCTGCAACCAGCCTGCCCCGGCCCATGATCGGCCTGTACGGTGGCGTCACTCAATGGGTGTTCGACCGCGGCCAGATCAACCACGAAGCCGGTCTGCTGTGTGCTGTAATCAGCGCGGAAGGACCGCACCAGACACTGGATCACGACGAACTGGCACAGCGGGTGCATGACGAACTACTCGCGATCCTTCCCGACCTGCCGCAACCGCTGTGGCACAAGGTGATTGCGGAAAAGCGCGCCACCTTTACCTGTAGCCCAGGTCTGGAGCGCCCCGGCCAAGCCACGCCGCTGCCGAATTTCTACCTCGCCGGCGACTACACCGCCGGCGATTACCCCGCCACTCTCGAAAGCGCGGTACGAAGTGGGGTAAAATGCGCGCAACTTATTCTGGAATCGCCATGAAAAACTACCAGGCACCGCAAGATATGCTGAAGGGCCGCGTCATTCTCATCACAGGCGCGGGCCAAGGCATCGGCAAAACCGCAGCTTTGACCTTCGCCGCCCACGGCGCCACGGTCATCCTGCATGGCCGTTCGGTAAAAAAACTGGAAGCGGTATACGATGAAATCGTGACGGCAGGCCACCCACAGCCGGCGATTTTCCCGCTTGACCTGAACAGGGCTGAAGACAAGGATTTCGCCGCAATGGCTGACGGCATCGGCGGACAGCTCGGACGGCTCGACGGCATACTGCACAACGCTGCCAAGCTTGACCGTCCGCAGCCGCTGGAAGACCAAACCCTGGCGCAGTGGCTGCCACTGTTGCGCGTCAATCTGGCCGCGCCCTTCGCTCTCACCCGCGCCTGCCTGCCGCTGCTGAAAGCTTCACCGGATGCATCCATCCTGATGACCTCGGAAACCCACGGCCACACTCCAACGGCCTTCTGGGGCGGCTTTGCCGTCGCCAAGAACGGCGTGGAAACGCTGGTGAAAATCTGGTCACAGGAACTGGAGGTCTACCCCACGCTACGCATCAATGCAGTGGTACCCGGCCCGGTGCAGTCGCCACAGCGTATCCGCACCTATCCTGGCGAGAGCAAGAATAGCCTGCCCACGCCTGAAACACTGATGCCGCTCTACCTCTATCTGATGGGGCCGGACAGCCAAGGGACGAGCGGCCAGATTATCGAGGCGAACCGGGGCTAATCCCAGATTGTCCATTGGAGCCAAGACACCGCTGTGGGAGCGGCGCCCTCGCCGCGATTTGGCCGCATTCGCGCCGGGGGCGGCGCTCCTACAGGTACGAGCATTCCAATGGACAATCTGGGCTAATTACTTCTTCTGGAAAAATTCCAACTTTTCCTGACCGACCTCGATCACATCGCCGTCCTGCAGGGTATGGGGCTCGTTGCCGATGGCCCGACCGTTCACCCGTGCGGTTTTAGTCCCTTCCACGTGGGTGATGAAGTAACCCGGCGGTCGCCGCATGATTACCGCAACTTGCTCCCCCGTCGTTCCGAAGGTTTTAAGCGGTCGTTCCAACTCGATTTTCTGGCCGGCAAACTCGCCCTTGACCCCTCTCACCTCGCCCAACGGAAAACCCGCCCGGAGCGACGACCGCGCAGTCGACACCGAAGCATGGCTGCCCGCCTCCCTTCCGGCGGACTGCGGCACCGCGCCGACTTCCCGGTCGACGGTGCGTATCATCATGGTCCGGTCGTAATCCATTTCCGGGTTGGCTTTGATGTTGGCGTACTTGATCTGATAAGCGCCGATGTCTATCACGTCGCCGTTTTGCAGAATATGTTTGGCGATGCGGCTGCCGTTCAGGGTCGAACCGTTGGTGCTGCCCATATCCTCGAAAATATGGTCGTTGCCCACCGTCTGAATGACTGCATGTTCCTTGCTCACCCCCGGATCGTCGAGGTGAATGTCGTTGCCGGACCGACGACCGATGGTGATCCGTCCCTTGTCGATAAAATGATTCCCTACCATCGCGCCATTCAAAATCACCACCAGTTTCGCCATCGCCTTATCTCCTGAACCAGCCTAACAAGCTCTTAAGCAGTCCGCGCCTGGCGGATTGTGCCCGCACCCGAGCCAGAACCACGGAGACATTGTCGTGCCCGCCATTGTCGTTCGCCATCTGGACCAATACATTCGCCGCCAGCGGCAAATTTGCTTTCAGTTCGCACAAGGCCAGTTCGATGTCGGCATCCTCCACCATATCATTCAGGCCGTCGGAGCAGAGCAGGTAGATATCCCCCGGCAGCACGTCCTCTTCGCGCACATCCACCTCTACCGTTTCCTCTTTGCCCAGAGCGCGAGTCACCAGGTTGCGGTTGTGTGAAAGCCTGGCGTCCCCGGAATCGATCAATCCGGCTGCAACCTGGCCCTGCAGCAACGAGTGGTCCATGGTGAGTTGTTCGAGCCGGTCATAGCGCAAGCGGTAAAGGCGCGAATCACCGACATGGGCGATGGAAATGCGATCTTCGCGGAACAGGGCGAGCGTCAGCGTCGT
Organism: Sulfuricella sp.; assembly: GCA_030691435.1. Lineage (GTDB taxonomy): Bacteria > Pseudomonadota > Gammaproteobacteria > Burkholderiales > Sulfuricellaceae > Sulfuricella. The sequence continues at coordinate 9,043 of JAUYEK010000133.1, forward strand.
TCCCATTCCCTCGCACTGCGAATTTTTCCGCGCCACCCTCAAGATCATCTGGTTGGCTTTTTCCGCCGCCCACTTCACGGCCAGCGTCTGGGGCAAGTATCTTTTGGCCGTGTCGTTCTCCACTGGCTCCAGGTTCCCCAGCGCAGCGACCAACTCCTCTGTAACGACCGAAATCGCCAAGGCGCTGGCCACATCACCGGCCATATAGCCGCCCATACCGTCAGCTAGCGCCATCAGACCGATCTCGCTGTCGGTGGCAATGCTGTCTTCATTGTATTTGCGCACTACGCCGGTATCCGTGGCGCTGGCGAATTCAACCCTGCCTTGTGCTGTCATGCGTTCAGTTCCCCTGAAAACCAGCCGTCCCTGGTCGCGCCATCATAGCAATAATGGTTGAGAACGTTAACCACATTGATCCTAAAAACCACAGCTAGCCACAGATTAACACGGATTAACACAGATAAAACAATGTGTTGTGGCAGATTTACCATTCACCCAAAAGGCACGTAAAATGAGGAAGGTAATTCATTGATAATCTGTGTAAATCTGTGTCGCCTAGAGGCGCCTACTTTTGGTAATCCGTGGCTGAACTGCTTTTTCTAGGTTGATATTCTTCTACCGTAATTTTTACACCCCCTGGCAGGCGCGCAAGAACCGCTTCCCATGGTGAATTCGGCTTGACACGAAACAGCTAAAAATCTACTGTTATAGGTCATCGACGAGCGCCTCTTCACCATAAATTCAGCATCGGTTATTCATGGAAATCGAAAAACTGGGCCGTTACGAAATCCTGTCCGAGTTAGGGCAAGGCGCCATGGGCGTAGTTTACAAAGCAATCGATCCGCTCATAGACCGCACCGTCGCCATCAAGACCATCAATCTCAACCTGTCCGGAGACGAACTCGCGGATTTCGAGGAGCGTTTCCACCGCGAAGCCAAATCCGCCGGACGCCTGAACCACCCCAACATTGTCACGATCTACGATGTAGGCAGAACCGATCACGTCGCCTTCATGGCGATGGAATACCTGGAAGGCCGCGAACTGAAGGAGATCATCGCTTCCGGCGAGGCGCCGCAACCGGACCGGGTCGCCGAAATCATCGCCCAGATCGCCGATGCCCTGGCATTCGCCCACGACCATGGCGTTGTCCACCGTGACATAAAACCTGCCAACATCATGGTACTGCGCAATGGCAGCGTGAAAATCACCGACTTCGGCATCGCCAAAATGTCGTCCGGGTCCCGAACCCAAATCGGCATCATTCTCGGCTCGCCCAAGTACATGTCTCCGGAGCAGGTGGCCGGCAAACCCGTGGACGGTCGCTCCGACATTTTCTCCCTGGGCGCAGTGCTCTACGAATTACTCACCGGCAAGCCCGCGTTTGGGGGTGAGAACAGCACCCTGACCTCCATCATGTATCAGGTGCTGAATGAAATGCCGGCATCGCCGACAGGCATCAATCCCTCCATTCCCGTGGCGTTTGATTACATTGTCGCCAGGGCGCTGGCCAAGGCGCCGGAAAACCGCTATCAGTCCGCACGGGAAATGGCCAACGACCTCAGAAATTACAAGAATCTGACCGCCACTTCACCATTGGTTTCCGCAGGGGAAATCTCTGCCGCAAAGAAAGAAAGCAACGGGGATACCACCGTTAGATTGAATACAAGTCAAATTCCGGCAGCTCCCCGCCGGAGCAGCGGAAAAAAACGGGCAGGCCTTGCAGCCGCTGCAATTTTTGTCGCAGCCACCGTGCTATTCATCACTTCCAGCCGCGAACCCGCAGTGACGGCAGTTGATGATAAAAAACCGACGATGCCCCCGACCACTTTGGCTGCCGCCGTAAAACCGCTCCCCCTTGCGGCAACCGATCGCAAAGTGCCGGATGGGCAGTCGAGCATTGCTGCCCGCACCCAGGCCACCCTCGGTTTCGCGGTACTCCCCTGG
>JAUYEK010000219.1 GCA_030691435.1 Sulfuricella sp.
CCAACACCTATCTGCTGATGACCAAGGCGCTCGACTACTTCGACCCCACCCATCATCACCGCGTCGGCCTGAGCGAGGCGATGAGGCCGGCTCAGGCCGATTTCATGGTGGTTTCCTTCACCAGCGACTGGCGTTTTGCGCCGGGCCGCTCGCGCGAAATCGTCAAGGCGCTACTGGACAACGACCGCCGCGTCAGCTACGCGGAAATCACCGCGGCGCACGGCCACGATGCCTTTCTCATGCCCGACCCGCACTACCACGCCTTAGTGAGGGCTTACATGGATAATGTTTCCCCTCTCCCCAACCCTCTCCCGCCTGCGGGAGAGGGGGCAAACGTGAGATCGCAAGGGTCTTCACCGTGGTTGTATTCCGCTGAAGCGGAACAACACACGCGAAAAGGCGCTTGATATGATTGCCAGAGCCGATTTCGCTGCCATCGCGCGATGGGTGGAGCCGAATGCCAAGGTGCTCGATCTGGGCTGCGGCGACGGCAGCCTGCTGAAATACCTGAAGGAAGCCCGCAACGCGCACGGCTACGGCATCGAGATTGCCGACGCCAACATCCTCGCCTGTGTCGAAAAAAACGTCAACGTGATCCAGATGGACCTGGAGGCGGGGCTGTCCGGCTTCGAGCCGCAGTCGTTCGACTTCGTGATCTTGTCGCAGACGTTGCAGGCGATGCACAACATCGAACTGGTGGTGAAGGAAATCCTGCGCGTCGGCAAGCACGGCATCGTCACCATTCCCAACTTCGGCTACTGGCGCCGCCGTTTTCAGGTGCTGCAAGGGCGCATGCCGGTGTCGCGGGATCTGCCCTACCAGTGGTACGACACGCCCAACATCCATCTCTGCACCTTCGTCGATTTCGAGGCGTTCTGCCGCGACCATGGCGTGCGCATCCTCGAGCGCCATGTCATGTGCGACGGCGAGGACGTGAGTTTGCTGCCGAACCTGCTCGGGAATTTAGCGGTATATCGCTTCGAAAAAGCGTAAAGATCGTGGCTGGTGGTTCTTGATTCCGGTTTTTAATGTTCTCCACTGTGGGAGCGGCGCCCTCGCCGCGATTGGCGACCGCATTCGCGCCGGGGCGGCGCTCCTACATGCATTAGCAATCTAGGATTATTAGGCACTCCTCCGCGTCCTCTCCGTCCCCCCTCGGTGATAAAGGCTTTGATCGTAAATGAGCACTTTCGGTTTATAGCATCGCCAACCGGTACAAGCCCAGTACGCCGAAGCCCGCCACCAGAAGCCCGGCGGCGAGACGTACCCCCCTGTTCTGCATGAAGCCTTTCAGCTGTCTTGCGAAATAGCCCATCGCCAGCAGGTTGGGCAGGGTGCCCAGGCCGAAGGCGAGCATGATCATGCCGCCGCTGGCGGCGGCGCCGCTGGCCATCGCGGCCACCAGCACGCTGTAGACCAGGCCACAGGGCACCCAGCCCCACAGCGCTCCCAGCGCGAAAGCCTGCGGCACCGAACGCACCGGCAGCAGTTTTTTCGAGTAAGGCTGCAAGCGCCGCCAGATGACGCCGCCGAGGCGCTCAAGCTGCACCACCGCGTGGGAAAGCCCGGCCAGATACAGGCCCAGGAAAACCAGCAGCAGGTTGGCAACCAGGTACAGGGCCTGTTTGACTGGCAGCATGTCGCTCAGCATCATGCTGCTCGCCCCGGCCGCGCCCACCAGCACCCCCGCCGCGCCGTAGCTGGCGATGCGACCCAGGTTGTAGGCCAGATGGAAACGCCATTGCGGTACATTGGCCGGCATTTGCAGGCTCAACGCGCCGACGATGCCGCCGCACATGCCGACGCAGTGGGTGCCGCCGAGCAGGCCGACCAGGAATGCCGAGATCAGGCTGGCTTCAGGCATGATTTTTTGGGATGAAAGAGGTCATGGCCGGCCATTTTGACACAGCCTGGTAGGGTGGGCACGTTTTTTGTGCCCACGCGGAAATCTCCCTCTCCCCAACCCTCT
>JAUYEK010000149.1 GCA_030691435.1 Sulfuricella sp.
GTTCCTACGCAGGCCGGGCGATCCCCAGCCCCAATTGCAGCAGCTCGTCCCACACGTCGCCGCGCGCCAGACCCTTGATCATCCGGTCCAGCGCCGCAGCCTGCTTCAACCCTGCAACCAGCCGGGTTTCGTTCAGCCGGCCCAGTGCGCACTGCACCAGTCCCTGGCGGGATTCCCATACGCGCGCCTCGCGCAGCAGCTGCGGCAGAGAGGCGCCCTTGCGCTGGCCCAGCTTCAATTTTGTCAGGGTGCGGATTTCCTGGGTCAGCGCCCACAGCGCCAGCGTCGGCGCCACGCCCTCGCCCTTCAGTCCTTCCAGAATCCGCGCCAGGCGGACGGCATCTCCGGCCAGCATGGCATCGGAGAGATTAAACACATCATAACGCGAGACATCCAGCACCGCTTCGCGAACCTGATCAAAATTCAGCGGGCCTTCGGGGAACAGCAACCCGAGCTTCTGGATTTCCTGGTGTGCCGCCAACAGATTGCCCTCGACGCGGTCAGCCAGAAACTGCAAGGTCGTCGCATCGGCGCGCTGTTTCTGTGCCGCCAGCCGCACCCCGATCCATTGCGGCAGTCGCGTCCGCTCCACCGGATAAACCGGTACCGCCGTGCCGGCCTGCTCCAGCGCCTTGAACCATTTCGTCGCCTGCGCCTGCTTGTCGAGCTTGGGGCAGGTCACCACGGTGACAGTGTCATCCGGCAAGCGCGCGCAATAGTCCTGCAGCGCCTGGCCGCCCTCCGTGCCGGGTTTGCCGGTGGGGATGCGAATTTCAATGATACGCCTCGTCGCGAACAGCGACAGGCTGTTGCCGCTCGCCAGCAGGTTCTGCCAGCTGAAGCCGGACTCGACCGTAAACACCTCGCGCTCGGCATGGCCCTCCTGCCGCGCTTTGGCGCGGATCGCATCGGCGGTCTCCAGCGCCAGCAGCGGTTCGTCGCCGTAAATCAGGTACAGCGGCGCGAGGCCGCGCTGCAAATGCGCGGCCAGCTGATCAGCGTTAAGGCGTGGCATCCGCAAGTTGCGGCTTGGCCTTCGCCAGGCGCCGCATCAGTTGGCCGATCACATCTTTCTGCATGTCGAGATAGAGCAGCGCCTCTTCTCCCTGCTTCGCCAAGACCAGGGCATCGTCCCAGAGCATGGCACGCCTCATTTCGATGGGCTGGGTGGCGATCAGGTCACGACCCTCCTTGTCCGTCAAGCGGAAGCCGACGCGGTAAATCAATTCGTATTCCCTTACCCGTCCCGCGCCACTCAGCGCCAGAATACGTTTTTCACTTGTCGCTCCTTGCACCTGCAGCACCATCTGCGCGTCGTCAGCCTTGTCGGTCAGCCTGGCCTGCGTCCCGAGACGTATCGCCCGGCTGATTTCCGCCGCCAGAGCGGGATTGCCGCCGCCATCCACGTACAGGGTCTCGAACGGCAGGTTCGCCACGCCGCGCAACTGAAAGCCGCAAGCGGCGAGGAGCAGGGTCAGGATGAATCCGGTTAGCAGTTTACGCATCGTTAATCCTCTAAACCACGATATTGACAAGGCGGCCCGGCACCACCACGACTTTCTTCGCCGGCTTGCCTTCCATGAACTTCTGCACGTTGGGGTTGGCCAGGGCCAGTTGCTCGATCGCTTCTTTCGACGCGTCCTTGGCAACGGTGATGCTGCCCCTGAGCTTGCCGTTGACCTGCAGCACCAGTTCGATTTCGTCCTGCACCAGCGCCGTTGCGTCCACCTTGGGCCAGGGTGCATCGAGCAGGTTGGCGCCGTCTTTAAGTTCGGCCCACAACGCCTGGCAGACATGCGGCACGATCGGTGCGAGCAATTGCACCGCCGCCTCCAGCGCCTCCTGCATCACGGCGCGTCCGGCCGGGCTGTCGCCGCCGGCTTTGCCGAGCGCATTCATCAGCTCCATCACTGCGGCAATGGCGGTATTGAACTGCTGGCGGCGACCGTAATCGTCGCTGACTTTCTGTATGGTGCCATGCAACTGGAAGCGTAGCGCCTTGAGTTCCGCACTAAGATCGCCGCTCTTGTAGCCCTCGACCACGCCCTTCTCGACGTGATCGTGCACCGCTTTCCAGAGTCTTTTCAGGAAGCGGTACGCGCCTTCCACCCCGGCGTCGGACCACTCCAGGCTCTGCTCCGGCGGCGCCGCGAACATCATGAACAGGCGCGCGGTATCGGCGCCGTACTGGTCGATCAGCGCCTGGGGGTCCACCGTGTTGCCCTTGGACTTGGACATCTTGGTGCCGTCCTTGAGCACCATGCCCTGGGTCAGCAACTGGGTGAAGGGTTCGCTGCAATTCACCAGACCGACGTCGCGCATCAGCTTGTTGAA
>JAUYEK010000220.1 GCA_030691435.1 Sulfuricella sp.
GGTGTTTTGGCTCTATTGGATAATCTGGGATAAATTCAACATTGGGATATTGATCAACATGGTAAAAGTCGGAATCGTTGGCGGCACGGGATATACCGGGGTGGAATTGCTGCGCCTGCTTGCGCAGCATCCGGAGGTCGAGTTGGTGGCCATTACCTCGCGCAAGGAAGCGGGGATGGCGGTGAGCGACATGTTTCCCAATCTGCGCGGCAGGGTGGGGCTGAAATTTGTCGACCCGGCCGATGCGCCGCTGAAATCCTGCAATGTGGTGTTTTTTGCGACGCCTAACGGCATCGCCATGCAGGAAACGCGCGAATTGCTCGACGCCGGCGTGCGCGTCATCGATCTGGCGGCGGATTTCCGCATCAAGGATGTGGCGTTGTGGGAAAAGTGGTACGGCATGCCACATGCCTGCCCCGAGTTGATCGCCGAGGCGGTGTACGGCCTGCCTGAACTCAACCGCGAGCAAATCAAAAAGGCGCGTTTGATCGCCAATCCCGGTTGTTATCCGACGGCGGCGCAGTTGGGCTTTCTCCCCCTGATCGAGGCGGGCGTGGCCGATCTCGGTCATCTGGTGGCTGATTGCAAGTCGGGGGTGTCCGGCGCGGGTCGCAAGGCTGAGGTGGCCGCCCTGTTCAGCGAGGCCGCCGACAACTTCAAGGCTTATGCCGTGGCGGGGCATCGCCATCTGCCGGAGATTCGCCAAGGGCTTACGCTCGTGGCGGGCAAGCCGGTGCAACTGACTTTCGTGCCCCATCTGACGCCGCTGATCCGCGGTATCCACGCCACCCTGTATGTGCGCCTGACCGCTGAAGTGGATTTGCAGGCGCTCTACGAGAAGCGCTATGCCAATGAATATTTCGTCGATGTGCTTCCCGCCGGGGCGCATCCGGAGACACGCTCGGTGCGCGGCGGCAACTTCTGCCGCATTGCCGTGCATCGGCCGCAGGGCGGTGATGTCGCCGTGGTGCTGTCCGTCATCGACAACCTGACCAAAGGCGCGGCCGGACAGGCAGTGCAAAATATGAACCTGCTGTTTGATTTGCCGGAAAACAGGGGCCTGGAGCAGATTCCGCTGCTGCCATGAGGCTGGATCGCAGGCTGAAACACCGTTTCGGTATTGCTGCCGCCCCTTTGGCGGTGCGTCGGCATGTGGCCTGGTATTGGCGCTTGCCGCTGGTGGTGATTCTGCTGGCCGGCGGAATAGCGTTGTCCTGGCTGTTTTACGATACCGGGTCGCGCTTTGCGGGCCTGGATCGCGGTGCGACAGCGGACGAGTTGCAGCGTTTGCGCGAGAAGCTTGGATCGCTGGAGCAGGAAAACGTCAGCCTCCGTTCAGATGGGGCGCAAAGCGAACGCAAGATGCAGATCGAGCAGGAAACGCAGAATGATCTTGCCAAAACCGTCAAGACGTTGCAGGATGAGAATGCTCAATTGAAGGAGGATTTGACCTTCTTCCGCAAGCAGATGTCCTCCGACAAGAGCGACGGCGATCTCAGTATCTACCGGTTCAAGGTCGAAAACACCATGCCGGGCGAGTACCGCTATAGGTTGTTGCTGTTGCAGGGCGGGCAAAGGGAGCGCGAATTTCAGGGTAAAGTGCAGTTTCTGGTCAGTTTTACCCAGGGTGGGGAAAAGCTGGTAATGACGCTCCCTTCCGCGAAGGAAGCGGATGCGCGGGCCTATAATTTGAACTTCAAGTATTACCAGCGTCTGGAGGGGGTCTTTCATGCCGAACCCAATGCGCAGGTGAAGAAAGTCCAGATACGCGTGTTCGAAAACGGTGCTGTTCAGCCGAAGCTGATGCAAACCGTCAATTTGTCATGAGGATTAATGATGTTTTTCGGAAATAGCAAAAAAAGCAAGCCGCAAAACCGGATAGACTCTTTGATCGGTTCGGACACGAAAATCGAGGGCAACATCGTCTTCAGTGGCGGTTTGCGGGTGGATGGCTGCGTCAAGGGAAACATCAGCGAGGCAAGCGATCAGCCCAGCACCCTGGTGTTGAGCGAACAGGCCCGGATCGAGGGGGTGATCCGCGTATCGCACGTGGTGATCAATGGCTCCGTACTGGGTCCGGTGCAGGCACATGAATATGTGGAACTGCAATCGAAATCCCGTGTCACAGGTGACGTGTTCTACAAAACCCTGGAGATGCACGTCGGAGCGATTGTGGAAGGAAAATTGGTGCATCGGGAAGGCGCCGCCGAGCAACCGGTGGAAGTTCAGCCAGTTCCGAGTAATTGACTAAATAACTCAACTATAGGATAATTAGCTGTAGCAGTTTTTTAAGGAGATACAGAATGAATGCAGTGACTGAAATGCCCAGCCCGCTGAACTTTACCGACAGCGCGGCAGCCAAGGTGAAGCAGTTGATCGAGGAGGAAGGCATTCCGGGCCTGAAGCTGCGCGTGTTCGTCAGCGGCGGCGGTTGCTCCGGCTTCCAGTATGGTTTTACCTTCGATGAGACGACCAACGAGGATGACACCACGGTGGAGAAGAATGGCGTTGCTCTCTTGATCGACCCGATGAGCTTCCAGTATCTGGCTGGCTCCGAGATCGATTATCAGGAAGGGTTGCAGGGTTCACAGTTTGTGATCAAGAACCCGAACGCTACCACCACCTGCGGTTGCGGTTCGTCTTTTTCAGCGTAAACCGTTCGATCAAAACAAGCGCCCTTCACGTTTGCCCCCTCTCCCGGCACCCGCAAGGAGTGTCCCCGCCGAGAGCGGCAGCAAAGCTGCTCGCTCTGGCGAGACGGGAGAGGGTTGGGGAGAGGGATAAAACAAAAGGGGCTTACGCCCCTTTTGCTTTTTCAGGCCCGGTAGATCGCGCCGAGGATGCGCCCCCCCTTCGCTCCCGTCACTTCCGGCAGGTTGCCGGGTTTTCCGTTAAGTGTTTGCCTGGCAAGCCAGGCAAAGGCAAATGCCTCCACCCAATCTGCGTTCACGCCTAAGTCATCGGTTGGCGCGATGGTTCTGTTGGGCAGGGATAGTTTCAGTCTGCGCACCAGTGTCCCGTTATGGGCACCGCCACCGCACAGATAGATCTCATTAGCCTCCCCGCAATGATCCAGGATAGCAGCAGCAATCCCTTTCGCCGTCAGCTCTAGCAGGGTAGCCTGAACATCGGCCGGGGCAAAATCGGGTGACAGGAAATGTTCCAGCCAAGGCAGATTGAACAGATCGCGACCGGTGCTTTTGGGTGGGGGCGCGGCAAAGAATGGTTCGGTGAGGAGTCGCCGCAGCAATTCCGGGATAGGCTGGCCGCTTGCCGCCCATGCGCCATCTTTGTCATAGGGCTGGCCCAGGTGCAAGGTGGTCCAGGCATCCAGCAAGAGATTGCCGGGCCCGCAGTCGAAGCCGAGCACCCCGCCGTGGGGAGGCAGGCTGGTCAGGTTGCTGATGCCGCCAATGTTGACGATGACACGGTGGCGTTCTGGATGGCGGAACAATGCGGCATGAAAGGCCGGCACTAGCGGCGCACCCTGCCCGTCGGCAGCGATATCGCGGCTCCTGAAGTCGGCGACCACGGCGATGCCGGTCAGTTCGGCCAGCAACGCCGGATTGGCGAGCTGAATGGTGAATCCGAGGTCGGGGCGGTGGCGCACGGTCTGTCCGTGGCAGCCGATGGCCTTTACCTGCGCGGCCCGGATTTCCGCTTTCCCCAGCAATGCCTGGATTGCCGCTGCATAGCGGCGCGACAGTTCGTTTGCCGCCAGAGCCGCACGCTCGAGTTCGTTCGCTCCAGCGCTGTTCAGCGCGAGCAGTTCGACACGCAGTGCTTCGTCAAAAGGGATGAACTGGCTGTGCAGCAGTTTGCAGGTATCGTTTTCGAAAGCAGCCAGAACCGCATCAATACCGTCGAGGCTGGTGCCGGACATTAGTCCGACATAGTATTCAGGATGACCCAAAATTTAACCCAGATTATCCATTAAAGCCAAAACACCGCTGTGGGAGAGGCGCCCTCGCCGCGATTTGCGTTCGCATTCGCGCCGAGGGCGGCGCTCCTACATACACGAGCATTCCAATGGGCAATCTAAGCTTAATCGAGCGAAGCCAGATTGGTATTCCTCAGCAGATTCAAACGCATTGCCAGATTCTCGGCTATCTTGTTGAAATCGGCCTTGTATTGGGCCGCGATGGGGAAGGCGGTCGGCATGGCAATGTTCAAGGGGTTGCGCTGTACGCCTGCGACGCGGAATTCGTAGTGGAGATGAGGGCCGGTCGCAAGGCCGGTCATTCCGACCTGGCCGACGATATCACCCTGATTGACCTTGCTGCCTCTGCGCAGGTTCTTGGAAAAGGAGGAGAGGTGGCCGTAAGCCGTGCTGTACTGGCCTTGATGTTGCAGTATGAGCAGGTTGCCATAACCGCCTTGTTTGCCGACAAAGGCAACGGTGCCGTCTGCAACCGCTTTCACACGAGTGCCGGTTGGAGCGCCATAGTCGACGCCTTTATGGGCGCGCCATTCTTTAAGCACCGGGTGGAAGCGGGCGTTGGTGAATCCTGAGGTTACCCGGGAAAATTCCAGCGGGGAGCGCAGGAATGCCTTGCGCAGGTTTTTACCCTCCGGCGTGTAGTAGCCGCCACGGCCTTCGCGATCCTGGAAATAAACCGCGCGATAGCTCTTGCCGCTGTTGATGAATTCCGCCGCAAGCACGCGACCGGTCTTGATCAGCTCGCCCTTGTTGTAAAATGACTCGTAGACGACGGTGAATTTGTCGCCTTTTTGCAGGGCGCTGTGGAAATCGATGTCCGACGAAAAAATGTCGGCGATTTGCATGGCGATATTGTCTGGAATATTGGCGGCATCGGTTGCGCCGAACAATGAGCTTTTGATTACAGCCGATTTCATCATCAGGCGTGCCTCGAGCGGCACCGCGTCATCGCTGGCCTTGAATCCTGCGGCTTGTTTCTCTACCTTCAGCATGGATTCGCTGCTGCTGATGTACTGCAGGGCGAGGAGATTGCCTTCCGAATCGGTCTGGGCGCGGACTATTTTTCCGGGAATCAGTTGACGCATGGATTTTGAATCTTTTGCGCTCTGCAGGAACCCGCTGATGTCCTCATCATTGACATTGAGGCGATCTAGAAGAGCTGACATCGTGTCGCCGCGCTGAATTCTTTCTTCGTGCCAGAAGTTGCCGGCGATGTCGGAAGGTGCGGCAGGGCTTGGGAGTT
>JAUYEK010000221.1 GCA_030691435.1 Sulfuricella sp.
GGTGTTTTGGCTCTAATGGATTATCTGGGTTAAAAAAGGAGCCTTCCACTATGGATCAAATACCGGGTTTTTGCCACCCCAACGGACATGGCGAGAAGCGCCGCCCCGAATGATGAACATCTCTTCTCGCCGTGTCCGTTCCCTCTCTCCTACCTCTCCCCCAGAGGGGGAGAGTGATGAGGTGTCGCTTCGCGATGTTCCCGTTAAAGGCGCGTTATGACCACCCCAAAAACCCTCTGGAAACAGGCGCGCAGGTTGCTGCGCGCAGAGCGTATCGGCTTGCTTTCCACGCTTTCCCACAAACTCGGCGGCTACCCGTTCGGCTCGGCGGTATCCTACCTGACCGATCATGAAGCCAGGCCGTTGTTCCTGATCAGCCAACTGGCGGAACACACCCGCAACATCGAGCAGGACGCGCGCGCCAGCTTCCTGGTGCACGAGCAATCCGCCGACATCCAGGCCGGGGAGCGGCTCACGCTGGTCGGCAAAGCGATGCGCGTGGAAACAACGGAGCAGCTCAAAGCGCGCTACCTGCGCTATTTCCCCAGCGCGGCACAGTATTTCGAACTGGATTTCAGCTTCTACCGCATCGAGCCCGTCACTCTGCGCTACATCGGCGGCTTCGGCGTGGCGCGGTGGATTTCCCCGACCGAAATCCTGCCGCCGCCAAACTCAATGGCGCAACAGGAAGAAGAACTTCTGGCCCGCTTCAATCGCAACCAGGCCGGCGATATGCAGTTCTTCTGCCGCGCCTACTACGGCACGAGCGTCAGCGATGCCGCCCTGGTGGGAATCGACTGCGACGGTTTCGATATCCTGGACGACGGCCAGCTGCTGCGCTTCGATTTCCCGGAAACCGTCCTCAATGCCGAACAAGCCGAAGCAGCGCTCCTGCGTATGCTACAAGAAAGCAGTAATTGAACAGAACCGCTGCCCTCCACTATGCCAGCATCGCCAGCCTGATCGCGCTGATCGTCCTGTGCCTCGCCTGGGAATTGTGGCTCGCGCCGCTGCGCCCCGGCGGTTCCAGCCTGGCCTTCAAGGTTCTGCCGCTGCTGCTGCCGCTGGCCGGCATCCTGCGCGGCAACCGTTATACCTACCAGTGGGCCTCGATGCTGGTCCTGTTCTACCTCTCCGAAGGCGTGGTGCGCGCCATGAGCGACAAAGGCCTGTCGGCGACCCTGGCGGGGGTGGAAATCGCGCTAGCGGTGGTGTTCTTTTTCAGCACCGTTTTTTACGCCCGGTTCAGCCGCAGGCCCTAATTCAAATCATTTACCGCAAAGCTTGGTAGGGTGGGCACGTCTTTGTGCCCACGCGGAAATCTCCCTCTCCCCAACCCTCTCCCGCAAGCGGGCGAGGGGGCAATGGTAAAAGGCGCTTG
>JAUYEK010000157.1 GCA_030691435.1 Sulfuricella sp.
AGCACGTACTCGAACAGGTTGCCGAGCAACTGCATCGCCACATCCTTGAAAGCCAGCGTCGGGCCGTAAGACAGGCCGAGGATATGCAGCCCCGGCTCCAGCGTCTTCACCGGGGTAATCTCGTCACTGCGGAAAATCGCGGCGGTGTAGGTCTTGTCGATGATGGCCCTGAGATCGGCGGCGGGAATGTCATCGGCGAAGCGGCGGATCACCTCGAACGCCAGATCGCGGTAGCTCATGCCGCGCATGGCGGCGAGTTCTTCCTTGCTGAATTTGGGGTAAGCTTCGGAGATGGTCAAGCCGCCATCGGTAGCGAGGCCGCCGAGCAGGATTTCGGTGAAGGTCTTGGGCGGCATACCGCCGCGGGTGCTGAGATATTTCATTTCTTCATGTCCCTGTGCCCTCTGTGGGAGCGGCGCCCTCGCCGCGATAATCGGCCCGGGGGCGGGCCTCCTACCAATTTCATCGTAGGGTGCGCCATGCGCACCTTGATTTCCGGGGCGCATGGCGCACCCTACTTTTTTATGCGCTGAGTTCTTCCAGGCGTATCCGCGTCACCTTGCCGGAAATCGAGGACAACGCCTCGATTTTGGCGATCGCCTGGTTGATGTATTTCTCCACGGTTTCGTGCGTCAGCAGGATCACGTCCGCCTGCTCCTCGCCTTCAGCCGGCTCTTTCTGGATCATGGCGTCGATCGAGATGCCCAGGTCGGCCAGAATGCGCGTCACGTCGGCCAGCACGCCGGGCTTGTCGAACACGCGCAGGCGCAGATAGTAGGAGGTGCGAACTTCGTCGATCGGCAGCACCGGCACATCGGACAGGGCGTCCGGCTGGAAAGCCAGGTGCGGCACGCGGTTCTCCGGGTCGGAGGTGAGCATCCGGGTCACGTCCACCAGGTCCGCCACCACCGCGCTCGCGGTCGGCTCTGCACCGGCGCCGCGACCGTAATACAGGGTCGCGCCGACGGCGTCGCCTTTCACCAGCACCGCGTTCATCACGCCTTCCACATTGGCGATCAGGCGCTTGGCCG
>JAUYEK010000017.1 GCA_030691435.1 Sulfuricella sp.
GGCGGTATACGGTGTGAAAACCACCATACCCTATTACATCGAGATCATGAAGCACCCGGATTTCCGTAGCGGAAAGTTCGACACCAGCTTCGTGGAAACCCACCCCGAGCTAACCAACTACTCGGTCAGCCGCCCCAAGGAACAACTGGCGGCAGCCATTTCAGCGGCAATCGCGGCCCACGTGGGACTGTAACTTCAACTTGATCTTCAAAGAACCTAGGATAAAGCATGGCTAAAGTTTTTATCAGCGATCTGGTACTACGCGACGGACATCAATCCCTGATTGCGACCCGCATGCGCACTGAAGACATGCTGCCGATCTGCGCCAAGCTGGACAGCGTGGGCTTCTGGTCGCTGGAAGCCTGGGGCGGCGCGACCTTCGACGCCTGCGTGCGCTTCCTGCGCGAAGACCCGTGGGATCGCCTGAAAGAGCTGCGCAAGGCGCTGCCCAACACCCGCATCCAGATGCTGCTTCGCGGCCAGAACCTGCTCGGCTACCGCAATTATTCGGACGACGTGGTACGCGCCTTCGTCAAGAAATCGGCCGACAACGGCGTGGACGTGTTCCGTATTTTCGACGCCATGAACGACCTGCGCAATTTGCGCGTTTCCATCGAGGCGGTGAAAGCCAGCGGCAAAATCGCCGAAGGCGCGATCAGCTACACCACCAGCCCGGTGCATAACATTCCCTATTTTGTCGGCCTGGCCAAGGAATTCGAAGCGATGGGATGCGACACCCTGGCCATCAAGGACATGGCCGGCCTGCTCACCCCCGCCACCACGGCGGAACTGGTCAAGGCGATTGCCGCCGCGGTGAAGATGCCGATCCACATGCACAGCCACGCGACATCCGGCCTGTCGGCGATGTGCTTCCTGCGCGCGGTGGAAAACGGCGCGACTATCCTTGACACCTGCAACTCCTCGTTCGGCGAGGGTTCCAGCCATACCTCCACGGAAAGCATGGTCGCCGCGCTGGCCGGCACCGAATACGACACCGGCTTGAGCCTGCCGCTACTACAGGAAATCACTGCTTATTTCCGCGAGGTACGCAAAAAATACTGGCAGTTCGAAAGCGCATTCACCGGCGTGGATAGCCGTGTGCTGGTCAACCAGGTTCCCGGCGGCATGATTTCCAACCTGTCCAACCAGCTGAAGGAACAGGGCGCGCTCAATCGCATGGACGAGGTGTTGGCGGAAATCCCCCGGGTGCGCGAAGATATGGGCTTCCCTCCGCTGGTCACACCGACATCGCAGATCGTCGGCACCCAGGCAGTCCTGAACGTGCTGACCGGCCAGCGCTACAAATCCGTTACCACCGAAGTCAAAAACTACCTGCAAGGCCGCTACGGTAAGACCCCCGGCGAAGTCAACGCGCAGGTGCGCAGCATTGCCATCGGCAGCGCGGAAGTCATCACCTGCCGCCCGGCCGACCGGCTGGAAGACGAGATGGACAAGCTGCGCGGCGAGATCGAAAGCATCGCCAAGAGCGAGGAGGACGTGTTGACCTACGCCATGTTCCCGGAGCTGGCTCGCACCTTCCTGCAGGAACGCGCCGCCGGCACGCTCAAACCCGAACCGCTGCTACCGGTCGGCAGCAATCTTTCCAGCGGCCCGCTTTATTCGCCCAGCGAATTCAATGTCTCCCTGCACGGCGAAACCTACCATATCCACATCACCGGCTCCGGCCGTCCCGGCGAAGAGCAGCGACCGTTCTTCGTCTCGGTTGACGGGGTACAGGAAGAAGTTATCGTCGAGGCACTCAACGAAGTCGAGGTGTTTGGCGGCGTGATCGGCGGCGGCAAATCCAAGCCCAAGGAAAGCGGCCCGAAAGCGGGCAGCAAGCGTCCGCGCCCCTCGCATCCGGGCCACGTCACCACCGCCATGCCTGGCGCCATCGTGGATGTCCTGGCCGAACCCGGCAAGAAGGTCAAGGCCGGCGACCCGGTGCTGGTGATCGAAGCGATGAAGATGGAGAATGAAGTCCAGGCGCCGATCAGCGGCATTGTGATCAACGTCTGGATTGCCAAGGGTGACAGCGTCACGCCAGACGAAGCGCTAATGGAAATCCAACCAGAATAAAGACAGTCCTGAGTTTCGAGTGCTGAGTCCTGAGTAAAACCATTTGGACTCAGCACACCGCACTCAGGACTCAGGACTCCTTAACTTGAAACTGATATTAGCCTCCACCTCCCCCTACCGGCGGGAACTCCTTTCGCGCCTCAAACTTCCCTTCGAGGTGTGCTCGCCGGAAGTGGATGAAACGCCGCAACCGGGTGAAACGCCGGCTCAGACCGCCTACCGTCTGGCGATCGCCAAGGCCAAGGCGCCTGCGAAGAATGTCCCCGAGGCCCTGATCATCGGCTCCGACCAGGTCGCCACGCTCGACGGCCTTCAGCTCGGCAAACCGCATACCCACGAAAACGCTGTCAAGCAACTCAGCATGATGCGCGGTCGAAGCGTGGTGTTCCATACCGCGCTGTGCCTTTACAACAGTCGCACCGGCAACACCCAGGCCAGGGAAATTCCCTTCACGGTGCATTTCCGCAAGCTTACCGACGCGCAGATCGAACACTATTTGGTCAAGGAACAGCCCTATAACTGTGCCGGCAGCGCAAAATCGGAAGGATTGGGCATCGCCCTGATCGAAAAAATGAGCGGTGACGACCCCAACGCATTGATCGGCTTGCCGCTGATCGCCTTGATTGAAATGCTTGAAAACGAGGACATGCCGGTAATTTAAATGGCAACTGGCACCCTCTATCTGATTCCGACCACGCTGGGAGAAAGTCCTCTTTCTTCGATTATTCCCGAGCAGGTCCGCAATATTGCTGCGTCGCTAACCGTTTTTGTCGCAGAAAACCCCAAAACCGCCCGGCAATACCTGAAACAACTGGAACTTGCCACGCCGCTACAGGACATCGAAATATTCACCCTCGACAAGCACACCAAGCCGGAGCAACTGGAGCATTTCCTCCAACCCGCGCTGGCAGGGAAAGACCTCGGGCTGGTATCCGAAGCGGGTTGCCCCGCTGTCGCCGACCCCGGCGCGCTGCTGGTGCGGCTGGCGCACAAGAAAGGGATCAAAGTAGTGCCGCTGGTCGGCCCCTCCTCCATCCTGCTGGCGCTGATGGCATCGGGCATGAACGGACAGGCTTTCGCCTTCCACGGCTACCTGCCCATACAGAAAGCGGAACGCTGCAAGAAAATAGCCGAACTGGAGAAGGAGTCGGCGGTCAAGAATCAGACCCAGATTTTTATCGAAACACCCTACCGCAATCAGGCGCTGCTGGAAGACCTCGTCCAGACCTGCGAACCCGGTACCGAACTGTGCGTCGCCACCGACCTGACCCTGGATAGCGAGCGAATCGATACCCGCACGGTTGGCGCTTGGCGCAAGGGCTTGCCGGATATCAACAAGAAACCGACGATTTTCCTGCTTTATCGGCCACGCTCAAACTAATTGTTCTTCGAACGATAAAATCCGGTCGAGGCGGATTTCCTCCACGCTGCCATCCTCGCGGCGAAATTTCAGCCATTCCGCGCCGTCACGGGTGGCTACATCCAGCGGCATGACCTTCTCCACCCTGCCCGGATACTCCAACCGATATTTCAGGATCAGCGGTATCCGGCGCAAAACGCTGAATTCCAGACGCTCGTGCTGCATGCAAGCGATCGGCAGGTACTCCTGCGCCATGCTAACGGTCATGTCGCGAGTTTCACTTTAACGCAAGCCCATGCCGCCGTTCGCCAACGGATTGACGGCACTCGCCGTGGCCGCGCCAAAGCGTTTGGCAAAGCGCTCCGCAATGCCTTCCTGCGGAGTAAAATCGATGATTTCCTCGGCCTTGATGATGTCGCGCGCCACATAGTCGGCACTGCCGAGAGCATCGGCCAAGCCGAGCTGGATGCTCCTTTCGCCGCTCCAGAACAGGCCGCTGAACATGTCCGGCGTTTCCTTCAGACGCTTGCCGCGCCCCTGGCGCACCACGGTAATGAATTGCTGGTGGATTTCATTCAGCATTTTCTGGGCATGTTCCTTCTGGCTGGCGTTAACCGGCGAAAAAGGGTCGAGGAATCCCTTGTTTTCACCCGCGGTCATCAACCGGCGCTCGATTCCCAGCTTTTCCATCGTGCCGGTGAAGCCGAAGCCATCCATCAGCACGCCGATGGAACCGACGATGCTGGCCTTGTCGACGAATATCTTGTCGGCGGCGGCTGCAGCGTAATAGCCGCCCGAGGCACAGATATCCTCCACCACGGCATACAAAGGGATTTGCGGATATTTTGCACGCAGGCGCCGAATTTCGTCGTTGATGTAGCCAGCCTGAACCGGGCTGCCCCCTGGGCTGTTGATTAGCAGGATGACCCCCTGCGTGCCCTTGTCCTTGAAGGCTTCGCGCAAACCGCCGATCACCCTGTCGGCATGGGTGTCCCCTCCGGCGGCGATCACGCCGCGCAGTTCCACCAATGCGGTGTGCTTGCCGGAAAGAGGCGTCTCCCCCTTGTTGAACCAGCCCATCATTGCGAACAGCAAAACGAACAGGAACGCCAGAGTCAGCAGCCGAAAAAAGATCGACCACTGCCGCGCCCGGCGTTGTTCCTGCAAGGCTGACAATGCCAGTTTCTCCAGGGTTTTCCGCTCCCAGTTCTCGGGGTCAGCCATGATCATCCTTTCAATTTCAAGTAATTATAATATTAGCATTATCAGGCATGATCGCTCAGCCACCGGCTCAGCTCGCCAAAATCATCGGCGCAGGCAAGCGGCGACAGCGCCAACAGGCCATCCCGCAGATGCGCGCCGTAGCTCACGCCGACTGCGGACACGCCGGCATTGCTGGCCATTTGCAAGTCATGGCTGGTGTCGCCGATCATCAGGGTTTTTGCCTGCGGCACACCGAGTTCGTCCATGATTTCCAGCAACATGCAGGGATGAGGCTTGGAAAAGCACTCATCGGCGCAGCGCGAAGTGTGAAAATATTGGCCCAGGCCGGTTTGCTCAAAAACACGATCGAGTCCACGCCGTCCCTTGCCGGTTGCCACTGCAAGCAGAAACCCCTCTTCATGCAAAGTAGCCAGGGTTTTGGCTGCACCGGTAAATAGAGGAATTTCAGTATCCTGCGCAAGGTAATAATGGCGGTAACGCTCCACCAGCGCCTCGTAACCTGAGCGAGGCAATTCGGGGAACAGGGCGGCAATCGCCTCGTTCAGGCCCAGACCGATAATGTGGCGGGCTTCCCTTTCACTGGGCGCCGGCAAGCCGACATCGCGGCTGGCAGCCTGAATGGAAAAGGCAATGGCCCCGGCTGAATCCATCAGCGTGCCATCCCAGTCGAAAACCAGCAAATCGAATTGTTTAGGCATGCCCTGCTTTACTCCGCATCCAAATGGCGGAGAAATTGTTCCAGATCTTCCGGCAGGGGAGCCTCCAGGGACAATTTCTCGCCCGTCAGGGGATGTTTGAGCACCATCTTAAATGCGTGTAAAAACATACGTTTCAAACCGCGCTTGTGCAGTGACTTGTTCAAGGGGAAATCCCCGTATTTGTCATCCCCGACGATCGGGAATCCCAGATGCGATAGATGGACACGGATTTGATGGGTGCGTCCTGTTTTGAGTTCCGCTTCAAGCAGACAGAATTCAGGCCAGGTTTTTTTCAGGGTAAAAATCGTGTGCGCGCTCTGTCCTTCCTCGTTCACGCTCACCCGGCGTTCGCCGGAACCGGTCAGGTACTTGAATAGCGGCAACTTCACGCTTTGTTTGGCATTCTTCCATTGCCCCTTAACCAGGGTGAGATAGCGTTTTTCAGTCTCGCCTTCGCGCATTGCACGGTGCAATTCGACCAGGGCGCTACGTTTTTTCGCCAGCAGGAGGACACCTGAGGTTTCCCTATCCAGCCGGTGCACCAGTTCAAGAAACTTGAATTCAGGATGCTCCAGGCGCATCTGCTCGATCACGCCGCGGCTGATGCCGCTGCCACCATGTACCGCCATGCCGGACGGCTTGTTGAGTGCCAGCAGCGCATCGTCCTGATACAGGATATGCCGGGAAAGAAGCTGTGGCGCAGCAGCCTTGGGCTCCCCGTTATCCGCCGGTCGGGACGAACGTACGGGCGGAATGCGCAGCACATCACCCATGACCAGGCGGCAGGTGGCATCGACGCGCTTGCTGTTGACGCGCACTTCGCCGCTACGCAGAATGCGGTAGATATGGCTTTTCGGTACGCCTTTGAGGTGCTTGAAGAGGAAGTTATCGATACGCTGGGATTCGCTGCTTTCGTCGATTGTTACCCAGGACACGGATTCTTTGCTTAAATCATTCAATTTGCTTATACTTAGAAATTGCGCTGGAGGAAACGGACGTTAAATTCGCCGTTACCGAGACGATTCATGAACGCCAGGATGCGGAATCGGTCGCTACCAGCCTGAAAATCCTGTCGG
>JAUYEK010000160.1 GCA_030691435.1 Sulfuricella sp.
AGGGTAATGAAGTCGGCGTAAGACACCAACCAGCGCTCCAGGTTTTCATGCTCTTCTTGCTTCTTTCTGCGTGCCATCGTACACCGCCGCCGGAAGTGACTCTAAAAGGCTAAATAATGTAACCCTGCAATTTTGATTCAATCACGCGGGGATTCTCGCCGTTGGCAATGGATACCAGGCCTTCGATCAACATCTCGCGCATCACCACTTCCTGCTCGATAAGGTATTTGAGCTTGCCGAACATCGGCAGAAAAAACAGGTTGGCCGACCCCACGCCGTAAATGGTGGCGACAAAAGCCACGGCGATACCCCCGCCGAGCTTGGATGGGTCGCTCAGGTTCTCCATCACGTGAATCAGGCCGAGCACCGCACCCAGAATGCCAATGGTAGGGGCATAGCCGCCCGCAGCCTGCCAGACTTTCGAAGCATCCAGATGATGTTTCTCGTAAGTGGAAATCTCCACCTCGAGTGCAGCACGAATTTTCTCCGGTTCGCCGCCGTCCACCAGCATTTGCAACCCTTTTTTGGTGAAGGCGTCCTGTATCTCATCCAGCTGCGCCTCCAGTGCCAGCAATCCGCCCTTGCGCGCAATACTGCTCCAGTTCAGCACCTGTTCGATCAATAACTGCGGATTCGCCTTGGGTGGCCAGATTACCCATATGGACAGTCTCATGCCCTCAAAAAAAATCTTGGGCGAGCTCTGCAGCATGATGGCGCCCGTCGTGCCGCCCATGACGATAATGAACGCTGTCAGCTGCAGCAGGGAGCCGATGTGCCCCCCCTCCAAAAACTGGCCGCCAAGAATCGCGGTAAAAGCCAGCAAAATACCGAATATGCTGACTATATCCATCTGTCTGCTCCGCTTTTTAGGCGAGGGGCGAAGGGCGAGGGGCTATAGGATTGCCGCTTCGCGGGTTTCCCCATAGCCCATAGCCCATAGCCTCTTGCCTGTTTCGTTCTTAGGTTCACCATTTTCAGAGCCATTCCTTTAACTTGCTGCGCAAGCGTGCCATAGCTTGGCTATGCAGCTGACACACGCGCGATTCGCTGACACCCAGCACCTCGCCGATTTCGCGCAGATTCAGCTCTTCCTCGTAGTACATCGCCATCATCAGCTTCTCGCGCTCCGGCAATATGCCGATTGCCTCGATCAGCTTCGCCCGGAACCTTCCGTCCTGCAGTTTAGCGAACGGTTCGGCAGAGTCGTCGGCACAGTGGCGCTCGAAAAAGTCCTCATCCTCGCCGTTCTGCAAATCCTCGTAATGCAGCAACTGGCAACCGCGCGCGTCCAGCAGCATCTGCTGGTAGTCATCCAGACTCACGTGCAGCTCGTCGGCCACCTCGCGCTCGGTCGGGGCGCGACACACGCGCTGCTCCAGGGCGTTCATTGCGATTTCGATCTGACGCAGCGTTTTCCGCGCCGAGCGCGGCAACCAGTCGCATTGCCGCAATTCGTCCAGCATTGCGCCGCGGATACGCTGCACCGCATAGGTCTCGAACTGCGCGCCCTGCGTGTCATCGTAGTTGCTCGCCGCATCGAGCAGGCCAATCATGCCCACCTGAATCAGGTCGTCGACCTGAACGCTGGCAGGCAGCCTCGCCATCAGATGATAGGCAATGCGCTTGACCAGCGGAGCATATTGGACGACGTATTGATTTTTCTCCGGTCCGGTTTTAGCGTACATAGCGCAATTCTAACGGACATGGCGAGAAGCGCCACCCCAAATAATGAAAATCGCTTCTCGCCGTGTCCGTTCCCTCTCTCCTACCTCTCCCCCAGCGGGACGCCCTCTCCTCAATCCTCTCCCGCAAGCGGGAGAGGAGGCAAACGTGAAGGGCGATTGTTCCGACCTGAGTGATGAGGTATCGCTTCGCGATGTTCATGTTATAGGCGAAAGCCCTCCGCCGCCATACGGCTGCTCTGAATCAGGCGCTGCATGAATGCTTCCAGGCGCCCGTCCTCACCCGAGAGTTGCGGCCATTGCTCCATGGTTTCCGCCAAGTTCCTGAGCGCTTTGGCCGATTCGGTGGCGGGAAATGCTTCCACTACCGGCCGGCAAATCCTGGCAGCCTGCCTGAGCTTCTCGTCAAACGGCACATAGCCCATGAAATCGAGGGATACATCGAGGAAGCGCACAGCCACTTCAGCCATGTTGTCGTACAGCGCCAGCGCCTCCTGCTCGTTCTTGACCTTGCTGGCCAGGATATGGAAACGGTGAATGGCGAAATTCCGATTGAGCACCTTGATCAGCGCATAGGCGTCTTTGATCGAAGAAGGATGCTGGGACACCACGATCACGATTTCCTGCGACGCCAAAGAAAGCGGCAAGACATTGCTCGCAACCCCGGCAATGGCATCCACCAGTACCACGTCCACCGTTTTCGACAACTGGCGGAATGACTGCACCAGCCAATCCTGGTCTTCCTGCCCCAATTCTCCCAGCACTCGCAGCCCATTGCCGGCGGAAACGATATCCACCCCCTCCGGGCCGCGCAGCATCACCTCATCCAGCGTCTTTTCGCGCCGGATCACGTGCATCAAGTCGTAGCGCGCGGTGAGGCCAAGCAGCGTTTCAATGCTGCCTTTGCCCTGCTGCTCGTCCAGCACCAGTACATGTCGGCCACGCTTGGCCAGGGCCGCAGCAAGGTTGACGACAATATTGGTTTTTCCGACCCCGGTCCTGCCGCTGGTCAGCGTCACCACCCGCACCGAATCCCGTGCCAGCAGGCGGCGCAGCCCCTCGGCCTGATCCTGCAGGACATCAACCACGTAGAGCTCCCACGTCACGCTTTGCTTCCGTGTAGCCGGTCGACTCCACACCGGCGAACCCGCCGGCCGCCGCCATAACCAATGGATATTCCGCTTCCAGCGGGGTAAACGGCGAATCTCCCTGGACAGGTTTCAAGACCCGATCCACCAGATAAACCGGATTGGGGAGGTGCAAGTCCTCCGGCACACGTTGTCCATTGGCAACATAATGGAGCCTCAATTTGTGGCGGATCACCACGTCCAGCGCAGGGCCGATACTGATCGCCTCATCGATTTTTGTCAGGATGCAACCATCCATATCATCCTTCTTGTAGGCGCGGACAACGTCTTCGAGCGTACTGCCCTGCCCGTTGGCGGAAAGCAGCAATAAGCGCTTGATGCTGCGTCCGGCGCCGGATAGCAGAGCCACCTGCTCGGAAAGGCGGCGATCGCGCTGGCTCATGCCGACCGTGTCGATCAGGATCAGGTGCTTGTTCTGCAGATCGGACAGGGTAAGTTGCAAATCGGCCTCATCCTTGATCACGTAAACCGGCACGCCGAGTATTTTGCCGTAAATGCGCAACTGCTCGTGAGCACCGATCCGGTAGGTATCGGTGGTGATCAGTGCCAGACTGGCCGGACCATGTTTCAAGGTGCAACGCGCCGCCAGCTTCGCCACGGTGGTGGTCTTGCCGACTCCGGTGGGTCCGGTCAACGCATAGACTCCACCGCGTTCGACAATATCGTCGTCCGCCTTCACGACATGCAGGTTGTGCATCAGTGCCGCCCTCAGCCAGCGCAGGCTTTTTTCCAGATCATAGCCGGTCGGCATTTTATCCAGCAGCTGGCGCGATAACAACGGGCTGAACCCCACGCTCAACAGGTGGCGCAGTGCTTCGATCTTGGCGGGTTCCTCTCGTTGCAGCTCGCCCCACGCAAAGCCGGCCAACTGGCCTTCCAGCATGCCGCGCAGGAACTTGATTTCGCGGATGATTTCCTGGGTCATCAGATCCGGCGGAGCATCCTTGCTCCCCGTTTCCACCAGGGCCGGCTTGCCCTTATCCTGCAACTCGGCGATTTGTGATCGTGAAATCGGAGAAGATACGGCAGCGGGCGGTGGAGGTGGCGCAGGTTCGGCGCGGCTGGAAAATTCTGCAGGCGTCTGCCGCGCCCTGGCTGGGGGCGGGCTCACCGGGTTGCCGGCAAGGGATGACACATCCATATCCGCCACCGCCATGATCTCGATACCGCCCGCCACCTGGCGATTGGACAGGATGATGGCGTCGGCACCCAGTGCGTCCCTGACTTGGCGCAGGGCCTCGCGCGTGGTGCTGGCATGAAACTTTCGGACGTTCATCCCTTACCCCCCAATACGGCGGTCACTCTGATGGTTTTGGAATCCGGTACCTCGGCATGAGAAATGACCTTGAGTTGCGGCACAGCGCGCCGCAGGAAGCGCGACATCAGGCCGCGCAACGGCGCCTGCACCAGCAGGACAGCCGGCAGGCCGATCTGCTCCTGGTTCTGCGCCACGGTCTGCGCCTGTGCCAGCAGGTTTTCCGCCAGACCGGGCTCCAGTCCGGCACCTTCAGCGCCCGACGTCTGTGTCGCCTGCATCAGAATACCCTCCAGGCCGGGATCCAGCGTAATGACTTGCAGTTCATTTGTGCCCGGATAAATTTGCTGGATGATAGCACGTCCCAGCGCGACACGAACCAGAGACGCCAGCTCATCGACGTTTTGCGTACGCGGCGCATGCTCGGCGAGGGTTTCGATGACAGTACGCATGTCGCGGATATGTACTCCCTCATCCAACAGGCTTTGCAAGACGCGGTGCAGCGTAGAAAGGGATAATAGCTTCGGCACCAGTTCCTCGACCAGCTTGGGCGATTCCTTCGCCAGATGATCCAGCAGCTGCTGCACTTCCTCGCGGCCCAACAGTTCGGCACTGTGCGACTGGATAATGTTGGACAGATGGGTTGCAATCACCGTGCTGGCATCCACCACGGTGTAGCCGAAAGTCTGCGCCTGCTCACGCAGCTCGGCCTCGATCCAGACAGCGGGAAGCCCAAACGCGGGGTCGCGAGTGGGCGTGCCGGCCAGGTTGCCAAGCACCCGACCGGGGTTGATCGCCAGAAACATGCCGACATAAGCCTCGCCTTGCCCCATCTCGACGCCCTTCAAGGCAAGGCGGTAGCCATTTGGCTTGAGTTCCAGGTTGTCGCGGATATGCACGGCCGGTACCACGAACCCCATTTCATGAGCAAATTTCTTGCGAATGCCGCGGATGCGTCGCAGCAGTTCTCCATCCTGATTCCGGTCTACCAGGGGGATGAGGCGATAGCCGACCTCCAGCCCCAGAATATCCACCGGCATCACATCATCCCAGCTCACTTCGACCGGCTCGATCGGTGCCTGTACCGGTGCAGCGACCTCAAGCGCCTCGGGTTGCCGCGCGCGCTGTTCGATGTAGTAGGCTGCGCCGGCAAGCAGGGTCGCCAGCGTCAGGAAGGAGAAATTCGGCATGCCCGGAATCAGGCCCATTACGCCGATAATCGTGGCGGTAATGTAGAGCACCAGGGGGTTGTTGAACAACTGGCCGAGCATTTGCTGGCTCAGATCCTCATCGGTGGAAACGCGGCTCACCACAATGCCCGCCGCAGTCGAGATTATCAGGGCAGGAATCTGCGCTACCAGACCATCGCCGATGGTGAGCAGGGTGTAGTTGCTAGCAGCAGTGGCGAAATCCAGGTTGTGCTGCAACACGCCTATCGCCAACCCGCCGATGATCATGATCAGCATGATCAGAATGCCGGCGACGGCGTCGCCGCGCACGAACTTGCTGGCGCCATCCATCGAGCCGAAGAAATCCGCCTCCTGGGAAATGGTAGCGCGGCGGGTTCGGGCTTCATCCTCGCCGATGAGTCCGGCGTTGAGATCGGCGTCGATCGCCATCTGCTTGCCGGGCATGGCATCCAGGGTGAAACGCGCGCTGACTTCGGCGATCCGTCCGGCGCCCTTGGTGATCACCACGAAATTGATGATCACCAGGATGATGAACAGGATAATACCGACGGTGTAATTTCCTCCTACCAGGAAATGGCCGAAGGCCTCGATCACCTTGCCCGCGGCGTCGGGGCCGGTGTGCCCTTCGAGCAGCACGATCCGGGCGGACGCGACGTTGAGCGACAGCCGCAGCAGCGTGGTCACCAGCAGCACGGTGGGGAATACGGCGAATTCGAGCGGCTTGGTAGTATACAGGCTGACCAGCAGCACGATCATCGCCAGGGCGATGTTGAAAGTGAACAGCAGATCCAGCAGGATAGGCGGCAGCGGCAGGATCATCATGCCCAGAATCATGATAATCAGGATCGGGCCGGCCAGTTTCCTCATGCTCAAGCCGCCCGGCAAGTTCATTCCTTCAACCCGTGCGTTCATGCACTTTCACTTTCCGGATCCATATCCGGCGGCACCGGCAGGCTCCGTGGCGGCTGAGGCGGCACGCCCCCACCTACCTTATAGGTGCGCAGCTGGTAGACATAGGCCAGCACTTCGGCTACCGCCGTATAAAGCGCGGCGGGGATTTCCTCGCCCAGTTCGCCATGGCGGAACAGGGCTCGGGCCAGAGGCGGCGCCTCCAGGATCGGGATATGATGCTCCTCTCCCAACTCCCTGATGCGAGCAGCCATCAGCTCAGAGCCCATGGCAACGATGACCGGCGCACCCATCAGCTTGTCCTGGTAGCGCAGCGCCACGGCGTAATGAGTCGGGTTGGTAACGATCACGTCGGCCTTGGGCACTTCCGCCATCATGCGACGACGCGCCATCTCGCGCTGCATCCGGCGGATTTGCGCCTTGACTTCGGGCGAGCCTTCCGACTCCTTGTTCTCCTGTCGCACTTCCTCTTTGGTCATCTTCAGCTTGCTGGAATGATCCCACAACTGGAAGGGCACATCGATCGCCACGATCAGAATCATCGAACTGACGATAGTCAGGAAGGTCACGCCAAGCAGGCTGCCCAAATGAGCAATGCTTTGATGGACCGATTCGCCCGCCAGAGAAAACATCGCTTCCTTATTGTGCATGATTGTCCAGTATGCGACGCCGCCAATCAGGGCCGACTTGCCCAAGGCCTTGGCCAGCTCGACCAGGCTGTTCCGGGAAAACAGGCGACCGATGCCTTTAAGCGGATCGAGGCGGCTGAAGTCGGGTTGCAATGCCTGGAAAGAGAACAGCCAGCCGCTCAACACCATCGGTGCAAAAATTGCGGCAACGACCATCAGCAGGATGAAAGGAAGAAAAGTAATGAGGGCGCTCAATGACAGTTGATGAATGCGGGCCAGCATCATCAGGGGGTCAAATGCCGCCGCCCGGTCCAGCGTCAGGCCGCCACGCATCATCCCTGCCAGGCTGTCCACCAGTTGCGGACCCATCATCATCAAGCCGGCGCCGGCAGCGATCAACACGGTGAATGTCGATAGTTCGCGGGAACGGGCGACCTGACCCTTCTCGCGGGCCTGCTCTATTCGTCGCGATGACGCAGGTTCTGTTCGTTCTAAATCGCTGTCTTCCGCCATTTATCCCCCTCGGCTATAGGGCAGCGCAGGTAGCACATCTGGTGTGCAGTTTACATCATTTCCACAAGATATAGTAGGGGGAAGGCTTTTTATCGGATAGCAAAAACTCGCAAAGCCATGCGATGGAAAGGAATCATTCGGTCTCGCCTATCCAGGCCATCTGGATCGCTTCGAGAATTTTCTCGCTGGATTTGATCGGGTCGTCATCAAAATCGGTCAACCCGGTAACCCAGCGGTGCAAATCGGTAAAGCGGACATAGCGGGGATCCGCTTCGGGAAATTTCTCGTAAAGTTCGATGGCAATATCCAGCGTATCGGTCCACTTCATGACGCCCTCCATCAGTGCTGCTCGCTGGCCAGATTGATGGTGTATTTCG
>JAUYEK010000165.1 GCA_030691435.1 Sulfuricella sp.
CCGCGCCAGATCGAGGCGCTGGAGGCGGATGACCATGCCAGCCTGCCGGGCAAGACCTTTCTGCGTGGCTTTCTGCGTAATTATGCCAAGCTGCTGCAGCTTGATCCCGAGCCGTTGCTGGCGCTTTACCAGCCTGAGCCACCTCAAGCCCAGCCGATTGCAGTGCCAATGAGCAAGATCGAATTTGGCGGCAAGCGCAGGCTGCTGCCGTTTGGCAATCACTCCGGCAAGCCAGGGGCGAAATATGCCGCAATCATCGGTGTGGTGGTGTTGGTCTCCTGGGGGCTGTACGAATTGTTCCAGGGACAACTATCGTTCCAGGATGCGCCGGTGAAGTCCGCCGGAGAAACCATGATGGTTCTGTCGTTGCCGCAGGCTGAGGCCCCGGCGCAGGCTGCGCCCGTCACGGATCAAGCTGCCGGGCCGGTTCCCGCACCTGCAATTGTACCCGCCGCTGCCCCGATTGCTCCGGCTGCTGCGGAGACTCCAGTTCCTTTAACTCCTCCCATGGCGGTTGTCGGTGGCCAGCGCCTGCAGTTTGTGTTCGACGGCGATGCCTGGGTCGAGGTGAAGGATAGAAGCGGTAAGGTTGTTTTTTATCAGTTGAACCCGAAAGGCAGCCAGCAGTCGGTGCGCGGCAACCCGCCGTTTTCCCTGGTGATTGGCAATGCCGCCCACGTCAGAATGACTTATAACGACAAGCCGGTCGACCTTGCGCCCCATATCAAGGTGGATGTGGCGCGACTGACCGTCGAGTGAGGGCCTGTTCATGAATAACTCGAACATTCTGGCCGCACTGGCGGGCGCGCTGCGGCGTTGCCGGTCGCTTGCATGGAATGGCCATGCGGCGCGTCCGGCGTCTTGCATCGCATCCCGCCAGCACACCCATAATTGTTCGAGTTGTCCATGAACAGGCCCTACTATGTTCAAACCTGAAATACCCCGCCGCAAGAGCCGGCAGATCATGGTCGGTTCGGTCGCCATCGGCGGCGATGCACCGATCAGCGTACAGACCATGACCAACACCGAAACCTGCGACATCGAGGCGACGCTCGCCCAGATCGGTCGCGCAGCCCGGGCCGGTGTCGACATCGTGCGGGTTTCCGTTCCCAGCATGGAGGCGGCGGAAGCCTTCGGCGAGATCAAAAAACGTTCGCCGGTGCCCTTGATCACCGACATCCATTTCGATTACAAAATCGCTCTGCGCGTCGCTGAATTGGGCGCTGACTGTTTGCGCATCAACCCCGGCAATATCGGGCGCGAGGATCGCGTGCAGGCGGTGGTGCAGTCGGCGAAAGACCACGGCATTTCGATCCGCATCGGCGTCAACGCCGGCTCGCTGGAAAAGGATCTGCAAAAGAAATACGGTGAGCCCACGCCCGAGGCTCTGGTGGAATCGGCGATGCGCCACATCGAGATCCTCGACCGCCTGAATTTCCCGGATTTCAAGGTGAGCCTCAAGGCCTCCGACGTGTTCACCACGGTCGAGGCCTATAAATTGTTGGCTGGCCAGATCGAGCAGCCGCTGCACCTCGGCATTACCGAAGCGGGGGGGCTGCGTTCCGGCAGCGTCAAGTCGGCGATCGGCCTCGGCATGTTGCTGGCCGCCGGCATCGGCGACACCATCAGGGTTTCATTGGCAGCCGATCCGGTGGAAGAGGTCAAGGTCGGCTTCGACATCCTGAAGAGCCTGCACATCCGCAGCAAAGGGGTGAATATCATTGCCTGCCCGTCCTGCTCCCGCCAGGAGTTCGACGTGATCAAGACCGTCAACGCCCTGGAAGCGCGCCTCGAGGATGTGCTCGAGCACATGGATGTGGCGGTGATGGGATG
>JAUYEK010000168.1 GCA_030691435.1 Sulfuricella sp.
ATGTGAAAGACGCCTCGCGCGCCGTCGGCGTGTGCTCCAACCTGTTGAGCGACGATCTGCGCGCCGCTTATGTCCAGGGTATCGCCGATGAATACGTGGCGATCCGCGAGCGCCACCAGAATCGTTCCAATGAAACCAAACGGCTGACTCTGGCCGAGGCGCGCGCCAATGCGCTCAAATCAAAACAAGCGCCCTTCACCATTGTCCCCTCTCCCCTCGTGGGAGAGGGTTGGGGAGAGGGGGAGGTCTACGTGCCGCCGGCGCCGACTTTTATCGGCCTCAAGGCATTCCACGACTACCCGCTGGCGGATCTCGCCGAGCGCATTGACTGGACGCCATTCTTTCAGGCTTGGGAACTGCACGGGCGCTATCCGAAAATCCTCACCGACGTGGTGGTGGGCGAGGAGGCGAAGAAGCTGTTCGCCGACGCCCAGGCCATGCTGAAGCGCATCATCGACGAAAAATGGCTGGAAGCGCGCGCCGTGATCGGCCTCTTCCCCGCCAACAGCATCGGCGACGACATCGAGATCTATGCCAATGAAAGCCGCCGCCAGGTGGCGATGACCTACCACACCCTGCGACAGCAGGCCGAGAAATCGCCAGGCAAGCCCAACCTGGCCCTGGCCGATTTTGTCGCGCCCAAAGAGTCGGGCGTGAAGGATTACCTCGGCGGTTTCGAGGTGACGGCCGGCATCGGCATCGATGCGCATGTCGCCGCATTCGAGAAAAATCACGACGATTACAGCGCGATCATGCTGAAGGCCCTGGCCGACCGCCTCGCCGAAGCCTTCGCCGAGCTGATGCACGAGCGCGTGCGGCGCGAATTCTGGGGTTATGCGAAAGACGAGGCGCTCTCCAACGAGGACATGATCGCGGAGAAATACCGCGGCATCCGCCCCGCGCAAGGCTACCCCGCCTGCCCGGAGCATACCGAAAAAGGCCCTCTGCTCGATCTGCTCCAGGCACCGGAGAATGCCGGTATCACCATTACTGAAAGTTTTGCCATGTTGCCCACCGCAGCAGTGAGCGGCTTCTATTTCGCGCACCCCGATTCGACCTATTTCGCTCTCGGCAAGATCGGTCGCGACCAGGTTGAGAATTACGCCAAACGCAAGGGCTGGGACATGGCGACGGCGGAGAGGTGGCTGGCGCCGGTGCTGGGGTATTGACCGGGACGCCGCCGCCCGCAACCGGAACCTGCTCTATCTCTGCGATCTTTTAAAGACTCGCCTCGTTGCCCCAAACCTGGTGCATGCTGAAGCGGATATTGGCCTGATCCACGTGAAGCGCTTCCTTGATGGTAAATGGCTCGCCGGCGGTATCCCTTCTGACCGGAATCGACAAGGGCACGCCGCGCGGCCCGACCAGCGCATGGACGATGGGCGTGAGAGGCCCTTCGCCTTTCCTGGTGACAACCCCGATTTCGCCGTTGTTCAGCCGCACCAGGGTGCCGGGCGGGTAGATGCCGAGCACCTTGATAAAGTAGGCCGCAAGCGTGGGATCGACGCTTTTTCCCCTCTCCAGAAAGATTTCGCGCAGCGCCGTGCTGGGCAACTGCGATTTGCGGTACTTTCTCTCGGAAACGCAGGCGCAATAGCGGTCGGCCAGCGCCAATATCTTGGCGCCGGGCGGAATCTCCTCGCCCGCAAGACCGGCAGGATAGCCTCCGCTATCTTCGCTTTCATGGTGGGACATGACATACGCCAGCCAGCCGGCATCATGGACGCCCGCTGCTTCCAGCATCCCGACTCCTTCTTGCGGGTGCCGGTGTATGGATTCGATTTCCTCTTCGGACAGCGCTTCCTGTTTGCGCTGCAACTGGATTTGCTGGCGCAGCATGCCGACATTCATGGTGAGCGCGGCGGCGGTGAGCGTCACAATCTCTTCGCGCGCGAGACTCATGGGTTGCGCCACCAGGATGGCGACTACGGCGGTGTCGAGGCAGTGCCTGACCGGATAATCGCCGGCCTGCTGGTTGAGCAGGATGCTGGCAAGCGCGATATCGGAATTCAGTTCGGTGGCGGAAATCACCGAGGCGGCCACTTCCATCAGCCTGGCGGGAAAGTCGGGCTCGCTGCCCACTCCGAACAGCAAACGTTCCAGTCGCTTCTCTGCGAGATTGATCATGCGCAGAACCGAGGGCGCCTCGTGGGCCGGAGCGGCACGGATGTCGGCTTCGCGGGAGGACGATGCCGACGCGTCCGCAAACAGGCCTTGTCCGACGAGGCCTGCCACTTGCGACTCGCTTTCGATGATCACCCCCTTTTTCAGCAAAAGCTGGCCGCGCGAATTGTATGCATTCCAGGGTAGCGGCCTGCCTATATGGATATCCGACATACTGATGCGTTGCTGGGCCATGTCTGTCCTCGCGCATGCCCGTCAAGGGCGGAAAGTTGGAAGCGGAACTCCATGTTAAGGCTATTTGCGCAACAAAACCAGACTGTTGCCTTCAACAGGCGGCACCGTGTTACGGGCCGGGCAATAAAAACGGGTTCCAGTCTGGCGGTTTGCCTGAAATATGGCGACAATACACCGTCGAATTTTTTGAGGACTATCATGAGCACCGCCGAACTCGAAGCGCTAAACCAACGCCATGCCATTCCCGGCCATGTGCAGTTCAAGGAAGGTTCCGGCGGCCTGGCCGTGGCTGAAATCGCCAACAGCCATGCCGAATCCACAATCGCCCTGCAGGGCGCCCATGTGATGACCTGGCAGCCGCGCGGCCAGGAGCCGGTGTTGTGGCTTTCCCGCTTTGGCAAGTTTGCGCCGGGCAAGTCGATACGCGGCGGCGTGCC
>JAUYEK010000170.1 GCA_030691435.1 Sulfuricella sp.
CTGTTCGGTGAGCAGCTTGTAGGAACGGGTGCATATCTCGATTTTGCGCGCCTGGGTGTCGGCCTGGCCCTGCTCGTCGAAGGCCATCACCACCGCCGCCGCGCCGTAGCGGCGGCATAGTTTCGCTTTGGCGATGAACTCGGCCTCGCCCTCCTTCATCGAAATCGAGTTGACGATGGGCTTGCCCTGCACGCATTTCAGGCCGGCTTCGATGATGCTCCACTTGGAGGAGTCGATCATCACCGGCACGCGGGCGATGTCCGGCTCGGATGCGATCAGGTTGAGGAACTTGACCATCGCCGCTTCGCCGTCGAGCATGGCCTCGTCCATGTTCACGTCGATGATCTGGGCGCCGCTTTCCACTTGGGCCTTAGCGATCTCCAGCGCCTCGTCGTACTTGCCTTCCAGGATCAGGCGCTTGAACTTGGCCGAGCCGGTGACGTTGGCGCGCTCGCCGACGTTGACGAAGAGCGAATCCGCGCCGATGTTGAGCGCCTCCAGGCCGGACAGGCGCAACTTTTTCTCGATTTCTGGAATCTGCCGTGGCGGCAGTTCGGCCACCGTATCGGCAATCGCCCGGATGAACGGCGGACGGGTGCCGCAGCAGCCGCCGACGATGTTGAGCAGGCCCGATGCCGCCCATTCATGGATCTCTGCCGCCATCGCCTCGGGGGTTTCGTCATAGCCGGACTCGGACAAGGGGTTGGGCAACCCCGCATTGGGGTGAGCGCTCACGTAACAGTCGGCCAGGTTCGACAGCTCTTCCACGTACTGGCGCAGGTCTTTCGCGCCGAGCGCGCAATTCAGGCCGATCGACAGCGGTCGGACGTGGCGCACCGAGTTCCAGAACGCCTCGGCGGTCTGCCCCGAAAGCAGGCGGCCGGACAGGTCGGCGATGGTGCCGGAAATCATCACCGGCAGCTTGATCTGATGGGCGTCAAAATACTGCTCGATGGCGAACAGCGCGGCCTTGGCGTTGAGCGTATCGAAGATGGTCTCGACCATCAGGATGTCGGAACCGCCATTGACCAGTCCGGCGATCGCCTGGGTGTAAGCCTCCACCAACTGGTCGAAGCTGACATTACGGAAGCCGGGATCGTTGACCTCGGGAGAGATCGAGGCGGTGCGGCTGGTCGGTCCGAGCACGCCGGCGACAAAGCGCGGGCGGGCAGGATTTTTTGCTTCGAATTCGTCCGCCGCGTCGCGCGCCAGCTTTGCCGCCGCCACGTTGATCTCGTACACCAGCCCTTCCATGTGGTAGTCCGCCATGGCGATGGAGGTGGCATTAAAGGTGTTGGTCTCGAGGATGTCCGCCCCGGCCTCCAGGTAGGCGGCGTGGATGGCGCGGATGATCTGCGGCTGGGTCAGCACCAGCAGATCGTTGTTGCCCTTCAGGTCGCTGCCGTAGCCGGCAAAGCGTTCGCCCCGATAATCCGCTTCCGTCAGCTTGTAGGTCTGGATCATGGTGCCCATGGCGCCGTCCAGGATCAGGATGCGCTGTTGCAGTTGCTGGTGGAGGAGAGCAGTGCGTGCG
>JAUYEK010000176.1 GCA_030691435.1 Sulfuricella sp.
GGAAAGGGCCGTGCCGCAAACACATGCCCGACACCACCTGATCCGGGAAGCCTACACCCGGCTCGGACAGACACTGCGCCATGCCGCCCGCTACCGCGACCTGCGCCGCTTCCTGATCTGCGTCGTGTTCTACCAGGCAGGCATCCAGGCAGTGATCAGCCTCGCCGCGATCTACGCCCAGCAGGCCATGCGCTTTTCCACCCGCGACACCATCCTGCTGGTGGTCGTGGTCAACGTCACGGCGGCCATCGGCGCCTTCCTGTTCGGCCACCTGCAGGATCGCATCGGCCACATCCGGACCATCGCGCTGACCCTGGTGCTGTGGATCGTCATGGTGCTGCTCGCCTGGGGCGCGCAAGGGCCGCCGATGTTCTGGCTTGCCGCCAACCTCGCCGGCATTGCCATGGGCGCAAGCCAGTCGGCAGGGCGGGCGATGGTCGGGCTGCTGAGCCCGGCAAATCGGCGCGCCGAGTTCTTCGGGCTGTGGGGGCTGGCGGTGAAGTTTTCCGCCATTCTCGGCCCGATCACCTACGGCCTGACCAGTTGGCTGTCCAGAGGCGATCACCGCCTGGCGATCCTGGTCACCGGCAGCTATTTCGTCGTGGGATTGATGCTGCTGGGCGGGGTGGATGTGTTGCGGGGAAGGCGCGCGGCGCTGCGCGGCGGATAAGACTCAAGAATGGCGTTTCACCGCAGAGGGCGCGGAGGAAAACAGACCCTCCTAACGATGAAACGAGGAATACGGCCAATCGATAAGCCTTTGCGCCAGGCTATGCTTGAGAGGGTGATCTATGCGGCCTTCAGCGTCTGGATGCCTTCGTACCCGCCGCGTTGCGCCAGTTCCCACAGATCGAGTGTTTGCTGCATGCGCAACCATATCTCCGGGCCATTGCCGAGCAGTCTACCCAGGCGCATTGCCATATCCGCTGTTACCGCACGCTTTTCATGCAGCAGTTCGGATACCGTCAGCCGGGACACGCCAAGCCGCTCGGCGAATTCCTTTTGCGTCATGCAGAGGGCTGGCAGCACGTCCTCGCGCAAGATCGCGCCCGGATGAGTCGGACGCCGGTTGGGATCGCGCAGGGATTTAGTAGCCATCAGTGATAATCCTCCAGGTTCACGTCAACCGCATCCTCGCCCTCGAATCGGAACGTGATGCGCCAGTTCCCCGACACGGTCATTGCCCACTCGCCCTTCCTGTCTCCCTTCAACGGATGGAGATAGTAACCGGGGATATTCAATTGCTCGGCAGTACTTGCATCGTCCAGCAGATCAAGGATACGGGAGATGCGGGCAGCCTGCTGGGCTTGGATACCACGAACATCGCCCTTGCGAAAAAATCGATCCAGACCTTTGTGTCGGAAACCCTTAATCATGGTTAAATGTAACACATGGAATTACACGACGCAATGCGGCAGATTACACCAGTCTTCGTTTCAGCTTGCAAACCCACACTCATGCGCATACCATGCGCATTGGAGGTGCCCAATGAAAGCCAGCTACAACCTGCAGGCGCGCAAGCGTCCCGTCAACCTGACACTGAATGAAGACTTGGTGCTTCAAGCACGAGGAATGACCGACAACCTTTCCGGTGTCGTTGAATCGCTCCTGGCGGATTTTGTGGAGCACGAACGTCAACAACGTTTCGCCAAAGCCAAAACCGTTGAAGCGACAATGGCAACCTGGAACGACTTCAACGCCAAACTCGGTTCATTTGCCGACGAATATTCGACCCTCTGATGGCCCAGTTCGACGTACACCGGAACACCGGGAAAAACCGGGAGGCCATTCCGTTTGTCGTGCTGGTGCAATCATCACTTTTCGACAGCTACCGTCGAAGAGTGGTTGTCCCCCTGGTGCGGGAATCTTCTCTCGCAACGATCAGTGACGCGCGTTTTAACCCGACTTTCAACATTGAGGGCATCGCAGTGGTCTTGCATCCGCTGGAAATTGTGTCGGTCCCCAATGAACAATTGGGTGAGTTCGTGGAATCGCTTGTCCATGAAGGGAATCGCATCATGGATGCGCTTGACGAGTTACTGACCCGTGCCTGGAGGTAACGGCACACGTAAAGCTTAGAACTTCTCACCATCCAGCAGATAGCGCCACTGCCCGACCGGCAGATCGCCCAGCTTGACGCGGCCGATGCGCACGCGCTTGAGGCCGACCACCTTGAGGCCGACCAGTTCGCACATGCGGCGAATCTGGCGCTTCTTGCCTTCCTTCAGAATAAAACGCAACTGATCCTGGTTCTGCCAGGACACCTCCGCCGGCTTGAGCGCCTCGCCGTCAAGGCTGAGGCCATGGTTGAGCCGTTCCAGGTTGGCCGCATTCAGCCTACCCTCCACCCGCACCAGGTATTCCTTCTCGATTTCGGAATCGGCACCGATCAACTGCTTGGCGATGCGGCCATCCTGCGTCAACACCAAAAGCCCGGTGGAATCGATGTCGAGCCGCCCCGCCGGAGCCAACCCGTGCAGGTGCTCGGGGGAATATGGCTGCGGCGCACGGTCTTCCTTGTAGCGGGTATCCTTGCCGATCAGCGTCACCGCCGCCTTGTAGCCCTTCTCCGGCTGTGAGGAAACGTAGCCCACCGGCTTGTTGAGCAGGATGGTGGCAAGATGCGCCTGCTGCTTCTCGGCTCTCTTGTCCAGGGTAATGGTCTGGCTGGGGTCGACCTTGGTGCCCAGCAGAGTAACCCGTTCGCCATCGACCAGCACCAGGCCTCGTTCGATCAGGGCATCCGCTTCGCGGCGCGAGCACAGGCCGCGTTCGGACATCAGCTTGGAAAGACGGATCTTTCCGGAATCCGCATCCGTGTCCGCTGCACCCGTTTTCGGTTTTGGCGCATCAGGCCGCGCCAGCTTGACCCGCGTTGCCGCAGGCGCCGCGCCGGCACCTGCCGCACTATCGGGTTTTCGCCGCCCAGCTGGGCCCACCCTGCCTTTCGGCGGCCTGCGTATGGTCACGGGGTTTATAGAATTTCCAGCAATTCGACTTCGAATACCAGCGTGGCGTTCGGGGGAATGACGCCACCCGCGCCGCGGCCGCCGTAGCCCAGCTCAGGCGGGATAGTGAGCTTGCGCGCGCCGCCCACCTTCATGCCCTGCACGCCCTCGTCCCAGCCACGAATGACGTGTCCGGCACCGAGCGGAAAATCGAATGGATCGTTGCGATCCTTGCTGGAATCGAACTTGGTGCCGTCCATCAGCCAGCCGGTGTAATGTACGGAAACGCGCTGACCAGCCTGGGCGGCTTCGCCCTCTCCCTCGCCGAGGTCATCGTAAATCAGTCCGGATGGGGTGGTGATTTCAGCCATGCTGTGCTCCTGAGTAAATTGAAAGAGGTATTTTACCCAACTTCCGCGGAACTCGCTTTATCGCTTTCAGGCTTAACCCCAATACTGTTTAGATAATCCATTTCTTGCCGTTATACAAGCCATGTTACCAGTGGAGAACATGACATGGCGAGGATCAAGAACGAACTGCCTGGTGGAGCGCGACTGGCGGATTACCTGACGGTGGGGT
>JAUYEK010000018.1 GCA_030691435.1 Sulfuricella sp.
CAGAAGTGGACGATGGACAGGCGGTAGGAGTAGATCGGGCGCCCGGCCTGCTTGGGCACGAAATAGTACATCATGCCAAGGAAGGCGGCGGTCAGGAAGAAGCCCACCGCGTTGTGACCATACCACCATTGAACCATCGCATCCTGCGCGCCGGAGAACAGCGGGTAGGACTGGGTCAGGCTGTATGGGATCGCCAGGTTATTGAAAATATGCAGCAACGCGACCGCCAGGATGAAGGCGAGGTAGAACCAGTTGGCCACGTAGATGTGGGGTTCCTTGCGCTTCATGATGGTGCCGATGTAGACAATGGCGTAGGTCACCCAAACCACGGTGATCAGCAGGTCGATCGGCCATTCCATTTCCGCATATTCGCGGCCCTGGCTATAGCCCAGCACGTCGCCCAGCGCGGCCAGCACGATGATCGCCTGCCAGCCCCAGAAGGTGATGCTGGCCATGGCGTCGGACAGCAGACGGGTCTGGCAGGTACGCTGCACAATATAGTAGGAAGTCGCGAACAGCGCGCTGCCGCCAAAGCCGAAAATCACGGCACCGGTATGAACCGGGCGCAAACGACCGAAGGTGATGTAGGGAATATCAAAATTTAAAAACGGCCATGCCAGTTGTGAGGCAATGGTCACCCCCACCAGCATGCCCACCGCGCCCCAGATCAGGGCCATGATGGTGAATTTGCGAACAACGTCGTAGTTGTATTGCTCGCCGCTCCCTATCGCAACCGATGCCATAACTCTCTCCTTGCTGTAAACAAAAAACCTCACACGACCGGCCTCATTTCATCCAGACCGATACGCGATATTCAATGCCTCCGTGCCAGAAAGCGCGATATTCAGCCTTTGGCACAGTGATGCGTAATATAGCCGCAAACGCGCCGACTTTCACTGACGCAAGTCAACCAAACTTCAATTATTTAATACCTGTGTATCCGATTAGAGGCTAGAGGCTAGAGGCGAGGGGCTAGAGGCTAGAGGCTAGCCTTCAGCCCAGAGAGATGGATTTGAGGCGATCCTGATCGAGCAATTGCACCTGCCGCCGCTCGGTGTTCAACAGACCGCCATCCTGAAAACGGGTGAACACCCGGCACACGGTCTCCTCGGCCATGCCGAGGTAATTGCCGATATCGCTGCGCGACATGCTCAAATTAAATTGGGAGGGGGAATAACTGCGTCTCTGAAAGCGCCGTGAAAGGCTTAACAGAAAAGTGGCAAGACGCTCATCGGCATTTTTCTTGCCGAGGAGCAACATCAACTCCTGGTTGTCGAGAATTTCCTGGCTCATGATGTTGAGCATCTGCTGTCGGATGGAAGGAACTTCAGCACTGTATGCTTCCAGCACATCGATAGGCACTTCGCACACCATGGTGGTTTCCAGCGCCCGGGCCTCGCTCATGTACTGATTGGCGACAAGGGCGCCCAAGCCGAGAACTTCGCCGGTGATGTGGAAGCCGGTGATCTGAACACGTCCATCATTGGTCAGGACATATGATTTGACGGAGCCGCAACGGATCGCATAGATGGCGCGCAAGGGTTCGCCGATCCGGTAGAGCAGCTCGCCACGCTTGAAAATTTTGCGATTTCTGACGATCGTTTCCAGCAGGCGCAGATCCACATCCGGGCCGTTAACCTCGCGGCACAAACCGTAAATCCCGCAATCCTTGCATGTAACCGGGGAGCACGCTTCGGGTTCCGTCCCACGCGGCGCCGCCGACCGTTTCGGCATCAATCGCGCAACGGCCGTCATGGTTTCTCACCCAGAAGCAGTTTCACATCATGAACAATCGATACCAGTTCAGCATCGTGGCTGATCAGCAAGCGCGGGCGGCCACGAGGATCGAAGCCATAAACGCCTGCGCTGTGATCCAGCAGGTAGCCGGCCGCAGAACCCGAATCATGTTTGGCGTAAGTCACCTTGAACTCCTTGGCGGTTCTGGCGATAGCTGATTCATCGCCGTACAGGGCCAGAAAATCTTTATGAAAATAAGTCACAAAATTCGCCAATATTTCCGGCGTATCGCGCGCCGGATCCAGCGTTACGAATAACACCTGGACTCGCGCAGCATCATCGCCCAACCGTTTCTGCACCATGGCCAACCCCGACAGCATGGTCAGACATACGTCCGGACAATGGGTATAGCCAAAAAACAGCAATACCGCCTTGCCCTTGAAATCGGCCAGCGTACGCGTCTTGCCATGATGGTCGACAAGGCGGAAATCCCTGGCGAAATCAGCGCCGGTAATATCGGTTGCAACAAACGGCTCGGTCGGGGCGCTTTTATCGGCACATCCGGATAATAATGTCAGCACGCAAGCTACAGCAGCCACCCACAAGCCAAATCGTTCGGCCATGGCGCTCAATTATATCCCTGTCTGGCCCATTTCATCCATCATCGCCATCGGCAAGTCACAAATGCGATATTTCCCGCTAAGAACCGCAGCAGCCAACCGGTCGAGTGTCTGCTCATTCAGCAGCGCAACAATTTTTTCCTTGATTGGCTTCCATTTCGAATGCACGGGACAGGCCGTTTCATCGCTGCAAACTTTCAGCCCCAGAACGCAATTTTCAGTGAAGCCGACCCCTTCGATCAGGGTGACGATCTGCATCAGATCGGTCTTTTCCCCTCCCTCGCGCAGACAGAACCCCCCTTGGCGGCCGCGATAGGAATAAAGCAGATTTCCCCGGCACAGATTTTGCATGATTTTGGCCAGATAGGCCGTGGGAACGCCGAGATATTCCGCAACCTTGCGGTTCAGAATCGGTTCGCCCGGGGGGCGCGTGGCAATATAAATCAGCGCCTGGATAGCATACTGGCTGGTGCGGGACAAAATCATCATATCTCCAATTTGGCATATATTGATCTAGTTATCTTAAATTCTACCAATATGCAATGATATGGTCATTATGGTAAAAAATCTACGGCCCGATAAATTTACCTAAAAATCCGTGCGCAACAACCTGGCCACTTCCTCCGCAGAAAGGCCTTGACGGTACGGAACCACGCCAATCAGGGGCCCGTTCAGCCTTTGCTCCAAAGCCGCGATGCTATCCTGCACAAACGGCATATCGGGCTCAATCCGATTCGCCACCCAGCCCGCGAGAGTGAGCCCGCGTTGCCTGATCGCCTGCGCAGAAAGCAAAGCGTGATTCAGGCAACCGAGACGCAAACCAACCACCATAATCACGGGCAATCCAAGCAACTGCGCCATATCGGCCGTGTCCTCGCGGTCGTTGAGCGGCACCATGAAGCCGCCAACGCCCTCGACCACCACCACCTCGGCCATTTCCCGCAATTTCAGACAGGATTGTTCAATTTTTTCAAGCTGGATATCCAAGCCCATCCGTGCCGAGGCAATATGCGGGGCTACGGGTAGAGTCAGTGCATAGGGGTTAATCAACTCCTGCGGCGCAGCAACATTGCCGGCCGCACGCAAGTTTTCCACATCCTCGCAGCACCAGCCTGCGGCTGTTTCCACACAGCCGGCGGCGACCGGCTTCATGCCGACGGCCTTGTTGCCCTGCCTGACGAAGGCCCGCAGCAAAGCGCAGGCGACCAGCGTCTTGCCTACGCCAGTATCGGTGCCGGTGATGAAATAAGCTTTTTTCATGATTGATCCGATAACAACATTTAACCGCAGAGGACGCGGAGGTCGCAGAGGAAAAACTTAAAATCTTTGAAAAAGCCCCCTTCCGCTATTTATGTTATTCAGGTTGGCCGAAGGTTTTGATCTTGTTGTTCCTCCGCGTCCTCCGCGGTGAAAATTATTTTTTAGCAAACCGAATCACCTGCGGTTCATCCGGCACCTGCTTTCTTTCGCCTTTCCAGGCATGGCCGTACACCACTTCATAAGTGGCCGGCAGCTTGCCGTCGCGGCGCAATGCCTCGTAATTCTGTTGCAGTCGCTGCCATGCGCCCTTGCCCAGCAAGCCGCGGCCTCGCCCCTGATTGGCGTTGTGCGCACCCAGCGCCTTGAGATCGCGCATCAAACCGGCCAAATCCTCATAGGTCAGAGTGACCGTCTCCATATCCATCACCGGCGCGGCAAAGCCGGCCCGCATCAGGGCGTCGCCGACATCGTGCATATCGAGGAAACGATTGACGTGAGCATGAGCATCCAGCGTGCCGAAGGTCTGGCGCAGCTCCTTCAGGGTATCCGGGCCGAAGGTGCTGAACATCAGCAGGCCTCCGCTTTCCAGCACACCGTGCATACCGGCGAAGGTCGCCTCAAGATCATTGCACCACTGCAGGGCGAGATTGGACCAGATCATGCCGACGCTGCCGGCTCGCAAGGGCAGGCTCTCTATATCCGCGCACACCCGCTCTTCGACGGCGACAAATGGCAACAAGCGCTTCCACGCGGGTTGGCGGCTGCGCGACGCCTGCAGCATGGCTGGCGCAATATCCAGCTCGATCACGCGGGACTTGGCATAGCGCTCCCGCAGTTGGCGCGAACCGTAACCGGTGCCGGAACCGGCGTCGAGGATGGCCTGGGGTTCGAATTTGATATATTGCAGGCGCTCGGCCATGCGGTCGCAGATCTCCCGCTGCAGCACCGCGACCTGGTCGTAGGTGGCGGCGGCGCGATCGAAGGAGTGGCGCACCCGGCGCTTGTCGAGCGTGAATTGGTCAGTCATGCAAAAACCCGGTTATCATTTCGGTAAATTCCATGGGGTGCGACAAAAACGGCGCATGTGCGGCACCCGGCAGCACCTCCAGGCGCGCTTCCGGCATTTGTTCGGCAAGCCAGTGCGCAGCCCCCACCGGCGTGAGCATGTCGCGCCCGCCGTGCAGCAGCAAAGTCGGCGTTTTAATCGTCGCGGCGCGGTCGCGCAAGTCGCTCTCCAGCAGAATGTTTAGTCCAGCCCGCAAGGTTTGCACCTCGGGGCAACCGCGAGTGAACACAATGTCGCGCAACCGCTTCAGCACCGTTTTCACCTCATCGCCGCCGCGCGCCTGGAGCGCCAAAAAGCGCTTCAGCGTGCCTTCGTAGTCAGTTTCCAGGGCGGTCGCGAACTCCAGCAGCACTTCGCGCCGCACCGCCCACGGCCAATCTTCCCGCGCCGTAAAGCACGGCGTGCTGGCCGTCAAAACCATGCGCCCGATCCGGTCCGGAAACAGCAGCGCCATTTCCAGCGCCACCTGCCCGCCCAGCGACCAGCCGCAAACCTGAACCTTTTCCGGCAGTTCGGTCGCCACGGCGCGAGCAAGATGCTCCAGGTCATAAGGTTCGAATGCCGGACTTGCGCCATAACCGGGCAAATCGACAATATGCAGCCGGAAGCGTTGCGCCAGAACATCGCGCACCCCATCCCACACCCCGCCGTGCATTCCCCATCCGTGGAGAAGGGCGAGGTCTGGACCCTTGCCCACAATTTCGATGTGCACGCTCATGCGGCACTTTCCAACTCATTTAACGCATTCGCCAGCTGCTCCACATCTTCAACCGTATGCGCCGCCGACAATGAAATACGCAGGCGCGCTTCGCCCTTGGGCACGGTTGGCGGGCGTATCGCCGGCACCCAGATGCCGCGCTCGCGTAGCGCCTCGCTCACCGCCAGCGTTTCCTGGTTGGCCCCGATAATCACCGGCTGAATCGGCGTGGTCGAGTCCATCAGGCGCCAGCGCCGCAACTTCAGGCCCTGCCTCAAAGCGGCGATCAACTCCCGCAACCGATCACGCCGCCACGCTTCCCCTTCGATCAACTGCAGGCTCGCGGCAAGCGCCGCAGACAGGAGTGGCGGCGTGGCGGTGGTGTAAATATAGGAACGGGCGCGCTGCACCAGGTAATCCGTCAGTTCCACCGGCCCCGCGACGAAGGCGCCGAACACGCCGGCGGCCTTGCCCAGGGTTGCCATGTAAATCAGGCGAGGGGCGAGAGGCGAGGGGCTAGGGGGAGGC
>JAUYEK010000178.1 GCA_030691435.1 Sulfuricella sp.
CATCCATCTCGCCGCGACTGAACGGCGCGCCCTCCGCCGTACCCTGCACCTCGACGAAGCCGCCGCTGCCGGTCATCACCACGTTCATGTCGGTGTCGCAATCCGAATCCTCGACATAATCCAGATCCAGCACCGGTACGCCCCGATATACGCCGACCGAGACCGCGGCGACGAAATCGCGCAACGGCGATTCCGTGAGCTTGCCTTCCTTCAGCAGGAAGGAAACGGCATCGTGCAGCGCAACATAGGCGCCGGTGATGCTGGCGGTGCGGGTGCCGCCGTCGGCCTGGATGACGTCGCAATCGATCTGGATGGTGCGTTCGCCCAGCGCCTTGAGATCCACCACGGCACGCAGGCTGCGCCCGATCAGCCGCTGGATTTCCTGGGTGCGGCCGGTCTGCTTGCCCCTGGCCGCCTCGCGATCAATGCGCGTATTGGTGGAGCGCGGCAGCATGCCGTACTCGGCGGTGGTCCACCCTTGCGCCTTGCCGCGCAGGAACGGCGGCACTTTTTCGTCGATGCTGGCGGTGCAGATCACCTTGGTGTCGCCGCACTCGATCAGCACCGAGCCTTCGGCATGCTTGGTGTAATTGCGGGT
Source organism: Sulfuricella sp. (assembly GCA_030691435.1). Lineage (GTDB taxonomy): Bacteria > Pseudomonadota > Gammaproteobacteria > Burkholderiales > Sulfuricellaceae > Sulfuricella. The sequence continues at coordinate 599 of JAUYEK010000178.1, forward strand.
AATGACGATGTTGCGGAGCTGGTCCGGATTGCGTTTGCTTGGCCGCATGGTGTCCTTTGAGTTTAAATATGACCCACAGAGGCACAGAGAAATTCGGGAAAAATCATGATATGCCTCCAGCACATACTGGTAAAGCAAATACCCGCAACGCCTCTCCTGATTTTTTCCTCTGTGCCTCTGTGCCTCTGTGTCTCTGTGGTGAAATACTTTTTCAGGCTAATCCGCAAGTAAAGGCGCCATTATACAATGGCGCCTATTTCGAATATTTCCGGATCGCCGCCTGGATCTCGGCAATCGCGCGCTCGATGTCCGCCTCCGTCACATCCATCTCGCCTTCCGTACCCCCACGCTCCACGCTGAAGGTATTGAGCTGCACCGTATAGGTGTCCAGCGGCATGGTCGCGGTGGATATCGAGCGCGGGGTGAACAGTTTTTCGTCGCCCCAGCGCATGCCGATCGCGCTCAGGTTGTCGCCCCCCTCGCCGCCACGCAATTCGGCATGGTCGAGCAATTCTGGAACGGCAGTAGCAATCGGGTAGGTATCGAGAATCGAGGCGATCTCATCCGTCGAAAGCAGGCCCCACAGGCCATCCGAACACATCAGCAGGATGTCCCCTTCGCGTAGCAGCATCTTGCGCGACAACTCGATATCGGGGGGAATGGGGCCGCCCAGGCAACTGTAAACCTTGTTGCGCTCGGGATGCGTGGTCATCTCATCCTCGGTGATTTTGCCCTGCTCGAACAGTTGCTGGACCAGGGAATGATCGCGGGTGCGGGACGCCAGCTTGCCGCCATGAAAGAAGTACAAACGAGTATCCCCGACATGGGCCCAGTAGGCATGATTACCCTGCACCACGCAGGCCACGCAAGTGGTGCGGGGGTGCTCGCTCAGGCCATGCGCCAGGACATAATCGCCTATTGCCTCGTGTGCCTGGTTAATGGTGGCTACCAGGAAGCGGAGCGGATCCTTCAGCGCCGGCGTCGCCAGCTTCTGAAAGTTTTCCACCAGAAACTGCACCGCGATCTGTGAGGCGATCTCACCGCGAAAATGGCCGCCCATGCCATCGGCCACCACCATCAGCAGCGCGTCCCGACTGTAGGAATAGGCCAGGCGATCCTGGTTGTATCTGCGTCCACCCTGACGGCTGGACTGGAAAATCGAAAATTTCACCGGTCACCTGTTTTGCCGAATTTATTGCGCAGACTATGCAGCAGCGAGGTCTTTTTCCGCACTGCCGGCACCTTGTCCTTCTCCAGCAGCGCCTTTTGCACCACGAACACGCTCTGCGGCCGTTCCAGCGGATCCAGTTTCAGGCACCAGTCGATGAGTTCAAGCAAATGCTCGGAATGGTGGCCGCTCCATAGTTTTTTTACCGACTCCTGCCTGTCCTGTTCCAGGCGCATGTTGGCCGCCTGGGGAGCAAAGCCGGAAAGGCAGGCGAACAGGCTCGCGCCGATGCCATAAATATCGGTCCATGGGCCGAGCGCATCGCGGTCGTGACCGTATTGCTCCGGCGCCGCGAAACCCGGCGTGTACATCGGATTGAGGCTGGATTTTTCCTGGGTCAGCGTCTGCCGCGCCGCGCCAAAATCCAGCAACAGCGGGGAGCCGTCAAGACGGATGTAGATGTTCGATGGCTTGATATCGAGATGCAGTATTTTGTGGGCATGTACCTCGCGCAGGCCACCGAGCAGTTCGGCGAAAATGCGCCGGATAAAGTTCTCCCCGATCTCTTTCTTGCGATGCAGGATGTAATCCTGCAGCGTCCGACCGCGCTCGTACTGCATCACCAGGTAAACCGTTTCATTGGCGCGGAAGAAGTTGGTCACCCGTACCACGTTGGGGTGGGCGATCCGGGCAAGCGCCAGCCCTTCCTCGAAAAAGCATTTCATGCCATAACGAAACACATTCAGGTTTTCCGCTGAAGAAGCTTGCACCAGCGCGCCCGATTCCCGCAGCACCAAAGCGCTGGGCAGATACTCCTTGATCGCCACCGGCAATCCGTTCTCGTCATGCGCCAGGTAAACCAGGCTGAAGCCGCCTGAGCTGATCTGCTTGTCGATACGGTAATTCAGCAACTGGTAGCCGTGAGGAAGAGCCTGATTGGGTTGTGAGGCCATCGCACCATCTGTATGATTGAACCTCGATCATTATTCTGATTTGGCCGGGCAAAGTAAAGCCCAGGAACGGAACCCCATGATTTACAGCATGACCGGATTTGCCGCAGTGACACGGGAACTGGAGCCGGGCTCCCTGAGCCTGGAACTGCGTACGGTCAACTCGCGCTACCTTGAAACTCACTTCCGCCTGGATGAATCCTTCCGCGCGCTGGAACCCGCGCTGCGCGAGATGATCGGCGGTGCGTTAAGCCGCGGCAAGGTGGAATGCCGGCTGAATTTCACCGCGCGCAGCGCCGGCCAGGCTCCGCTGCGGCTCAACGCCGGGCTGGCCGATCAGATGGCTGAGCTCGGACGTTCGCTGCAGGCGCTGCTGCCCGATGGTCAGCCGCTCGGCGTGGCGGACTTGCTGCGCTGGCCCGGCGTCATCGAAGGCGAAAGCATTGGCATGGAAGGCCTGCAGGAAGCCTGTCTGCCCCTGTTGCGCCGGGGGCTCGACGAGCTGTCCGCCACACGACAGCGCGAGGGAGAGAAGCTCAAAACCTTTTTGCTGCAGCGCGTCGGACAGATGGACACTCTGGTGGCAGGCGTATTGCCGCACATTCCAAGGCTGATCGCGGCCTATCAGGAAAAACTCGCCGCCCGCCTCAAGGAAGTCATGGGGACTGGCGACGATGACCGCATCCGCCAGGAAATCGCTTTGTTCGCCCAGAAAATCGACGTCGACGAAGAACTCTCGCGACTGCAAACCCATCTCTCCGAAATGCGGCGCATCCTCGAAAAAGGCGGCGCCGTGGGCAAGCGGCTGGACTTCCTGATGCAGGAGCTCAACCGCGAAGCCAATACCCTGGGTTCCAAATCAGCCGCGTCCGAAACGACGCAGACGGCGATGGAGCTCAAGGTGCTCATCGAGCAGATGCGCGAGCAGATACAAAATATCGAATAAGAGGTTAGAAGGTGAGGCGTGAGGGGTGAGGCGGAAAGTCAAAACCCGCGCCGCTTTTGAACTTTTCGCCTCACCCCTCACCTTCTAACCCTTCACCTTCGCTGCCACCGCGCCCTCAGCCGGGACAATCGACTTGAAATTTATACTGCCCGTAGTATATTGACACCATGAACCAGGCCCGCAAGCTGCTGACCGCCATTCTCAACAACCCCAAGGCCGTCCGCTTCGATGAAGCCTGCAAGGCGGCGGAAATACTGGGGTTTATTCATAAGGGCGGACAGGGTTCGCACCGGGCGTTTGCCCGTCCCGGCGAACCCGAGTTGTTGAACTTCCAGAACCGGGGCGGCACTGTCCCGCCCTACCAGGCGCGGCAGTTGATCGCCATGATCGAAAGGTACGGTAATGAGCAAATATCCGATTGAAATTTTCTGGAGCGACGAGGACGAGGGCTACATCGCCACCGCCCCGGATTTACCCGGCTGCACTGCCTGGGGAGCGACCGAGGCAGACGCCATCCGCGAGGCCCATGAAGCCATCGCCGCCTGGGTCGAAGCCGCCACCTCAGCGGGGCGCCACGTCCCGGAGCCGACGCCCCCTTTGGGCGAAGCCGGTTACAGCGGACGCTTCGTCATGCGCGTCCCACGCCGACTTCATGCCGATCTGGCGCGCAGCGCCAAGCGGGAGGGGGTTAGTCTGAACCAATACCTGCTCTACCTGCTCACTGAACGCCAGTCAGGCTGCTCCCATACCGCCTGACCCTCTAACCCCACCCCATCAACCAACGGAATAAACATGGCTAGCGGAAATCTATTCATCGTCACCGCGCCCTCCGGTGCGGGCAAGACCAGCCTGGTGCGGGCACTGCTGCAAAACGACAGCCAGGTAAAGCTATCTGTTTCCTACACCACCCGCCCTGCGCGGCCGGGCGAAGTGGACGGCAAGGACTATCATTTCGTCACCGAACAGAAGTTTCTCGAAATGCTGGAACATGGCGACTTCCTCGAAAGCGCCCAGGTTTACGGCAACCGCTACGGCACCTCCCAGCCCTGGATCGAAAACGCCATGCGCTCCGGCACCGACATCCTGCTGGAAATCGACGGGCAGGGTGCCGCCCAGGTCAGGAAAATCTTCCCCCAGGCAACCGGCATTTTCATCCTGCCGCCCTCGCTGGAAGCCCTGCTCGCGCGGCTCACCGGGCGGGGACAGGATTCCGAAGAAATCATCGCTCGCCGCCTGGCTGCCGCCCGCGAGGATATCGGTCATGTGGAAGAGTTTGATTATGTTATAATTAACGATATTTTCGAAACGGCGCTGCAGGATCTGATCAGCGTGATCCGCGCACAACGGCTGACTGCAAGCCGGCAACTCAGCGCCCATGCCGACATGATCGGCAAAATGAAATAGACAAACGGCAATCATCCACGGATGAACACAGATACACACGGATAAACACGGATAAAACAACTGCAAGACACGTTCGGATTTTCCAAAAGCTTAACCGTCTATCTTTTTTAGACAATCCGTGAACATCCGTGTAAATCCGTGGCTAACACAAACCTTAAAGGAAACTGACATGGCACGCATCACCGTAGACGACTGCATGAAGACCATCACCAACCGTTTCGAGCTGGCCCTGGTCGCCACCGTGCGCGCTCGCCAGATTGCCCAGGGCGGCACTCCGATGGTGGAATCCAACCGCGACAAGCCAACCGTCATCGCCTTGCGCGAAATCGCCCAGGGCAAGGTTGGGGTGGAGATCCTCAACCGCGGCCTGCTCTAAAAATGCAGTCCTGAGTACTTGAGTGCCAAGTCCTGAGTGGCCCACTCAGCACTCGGGACTCAGGACTCGGCACTCAGGACTGAAGTAAATGCCTAACGTTTCGGATCTAACTTCCCGCCTCACCTACCTCAAACCAGAGGACACCGCCCAAGTCGAGGCGGCCTACCATCTCAGCGATAGCGCCCACGCCGGCCAGTTCCGGGTAAGCGGCGAACCCTACATTTCCCACCCGCTGGCGGTCGCCGAAATCCTGGCCGACTGGCATCTGGATGCACAGGCCATGATGGCTGCGCTACTGCACGACGTGATGGAAGACACCACCATCACCAAGCAGGAAATCGCCGAAAAATTCGGCAAGGCGGTAGCCGAACTGGTAGACGGCGTATCCAAGCTGGACAAGATCGAATTCCAGACCGAAGTCCACGCCCAGGCCGAGAATTTCCGCAAAATGCTGCTGGCGATGGCGCGCGATGTGCGCGTCATCCTGATCAAGATTGCCGACCGCCTGCACAACATGCGCACCCTTGGGGCAATGGCCCCGGAAAAACGCCAGCGCATCGCGCGCGAGACCCTGGAAATCTACGCACCGATCGCCAACCGACTCGGGCTGAACAGCGTTTACGACGAGCTGGAGGATTTGAGCTTCCGCCATCTCTACCCCAACCGGTTCGACGTGCTGGCCAAAGCCGTCAAGGCGGCGCGCGGAAACCGCCGCGAAGTGGTGGGAAAGGTGCTGGAGGCGATCAAGCAGAAGCTCAAGGATGGCCAGATCGAGGCCTCCATCACCGGGCGCGAAAAGCATCTGTACAGCATTTACAGAAAAATGCAGGGCAAATCCCTGACTTTTTCCGAAGTTTTCGATATTTACGGGTTTCGCGTCATCGTCAAGGATGTTCCCACCTGCTATCTCACCCTGGGCGCCCTGCACCAGCTCTACAAGCCGATCCCGGGGAAGTTCAAGGACTACATCGCCATCCCCAAGGCGAATGGCTACCAGTCCCTGCACACCACCCTGTTCGGGCCTTTCGGCACGCCGATCGAGATCCAGATCCGCAGCCAGGACATGCACAAGATCGCCGAAGCCGGTGTCGCCTCGCATTGGCTGTACAAGAGCGGGGACGCCGAGATCAACCAGATGCAGCAGAAAACCCACCAGTGGCTGCAAAGCCTGCTGGAAATCCAGTCGGAAAGCGGCGATGCCACCGAATTCCTGGAACACATCAAGGTCGACCTGTTCCCCGACGAGGTTTACGTCTTCACCCCCAAGGGCAAGATCATGGCCCTGCCGCGCGGCGCCACCGGGGTGGATTTCGCCTACGCCGTGCATACCGACGTCGGCAACCGCTGCGTCGCGGTGAAAATCAACCAGGAACTGATGCCGCTGCGGACCGAGCTGAAAAACGGCGATCAGGTGGAAATTGTTACCGCCGCCCATGCCAAACCCAACCCGACCTGGCTCAATTACGTCATCACCGGCAAGGCACGCTCGCACATCCGGCATTTCCTCAAGACCATGCAGTACGAAGAATCCGCCACCCTGGGCGAACGCCTGCTCAACCAGGCGCTGCGGGCACTGGGCGCAGTTCCGGCGGAAATCACCGAAGCGCAGTGGGAAAAACTGCTGCGCGAGAACACCGGGAAAACCCGGCAGGAGATATTGGCCGACATCGGCCTCGGCAAGCGCCTCAACATCGTTGTCGCGCGCCAACTGTTTGCCGTCACCGAAACAACCGAGGAGCGCAAGCACGCCCCGATGGGACCGATCACCATCCGCGGCACCGAGGGCATGGCGGTGCAGTATGCCCGATGCTGCCGGCCGATACCGGGCGACCCGATCATCGGCTTCATCAAAAGGGGCCAGGGCCTGATCATCCACACCCACGACTGCCCGGCCACCGCCAAAAACCGCGCCGACACCGACAAGTGGCTGGATGTGGAATGGGATCCGGAAGCACCGAAAAAGCCCTTCGACGTCAACATCAAGCTGGTAGTAGCCAACCAGCGCGGCGTGCTGGCCAAGGTCGCCGCCGCCATCGCCGACGCCGGCTCGAACATCGACAATGTCAGCATGGAAGAAGAGGACGGCAGCGCCTACACCACCATGAACTTCACCCTGCAGGTCGAAAACCGCATCCACCTCGCCAACGTGATGCGCAGTTTGCGGAAGATAGAGGAAGTGGTGAGGATTACGCGGGTGAAAGGGTGATTTAGGGTAGGGTAGAGTGCGCTGCGCGCGGTTGGGTTGATTGCCGGGCTGCCCCCGGAAATAAATAAACGGTGCGCAAGGCGCACCCTACAAAACATTTGTTTACATAAAATTTACATAGAAAGGAAACACCATGGCCAAACAAATCCTCTCCACCCCCAATGCCCCCGCCGCCATCGGCACCTATTCCCAGGGCGTGAAAGTCGGCGACACCGTTTACCTGTCCGGCCAGATTGGGCTGGATGCACAGACCATGGTGCTGGTCGAGGGCATCGAGGCGCAGATCCACCAGGTGTTCCTCAATCTGGGCGAGGTCGCCAAAGCCGCCGGCTGCGACCTCAACCATACCGCCAAGCTCAACGTCTACCTCACAGACCTGACCCATTTCGCCAAGGTCAACGAGATCATGGCGCATTATTTCCAGCAACCCTACCCGGCGCGGGCTGCGGTGGGGGTGAAGGAGCTGCCACGCGGCGCGCTGGTGGAAATGGACGCGATCCTGGTCGACGGCAGCTAAAAAGACCTCAATATCGTCAAACCCCGCGCCAGTATTGCTTAATGGAGGAATCGAACCTAAGATTAAATTATGCAAACATAAATTAAATCTTATGAAATATCTCCTCCGTCCGGCAACCTGGCTGCTCAGCCAACTCACCTTCCCGCGCAAGCTGGCGCTGGTCGGTGTGCTGTTTCTCATCCCTCTCGCCCTCCTGGCCATCCTGCTGCTGCCCCGCCTCAACGCCGACATCGCCTTCGCCGAGCGCGAACTGGTCGGTATCCAGGCGATCAAGCCGATCAAGATTCTCACCGCGCAGGCCCAGGCGCACCGCGGCACCGTCCAGCTCATCCTGAACGGCGACCAGGATGCCCGCGAGCGTCTGGCGGATATTCAGGCCAATGCCGAAGCCGCGATCGCTATCCTGGATGACTTCGACCGGCGCCACGGCGCGCGGCTCAACACCTCGGGCAATTGGAAGGAAATCAAGTTCAAATGGAACTACCTGCAGGACAAGTCGCTCACCCTGCCGGCAGACAAGGATTTCCTGCTGTATACCGATTTCATCTCCTGCCTGAACGCCTTCTTAAACAAACTGGCAGACTCGTCCAGCCTCAGCCTGGATTATGAATTGGCCCCGCATTACGTTGGCCGGGTCATGGTTGCCCGGCTGCCCGAGCTGATTGAAAGCCTCGGCCAGATTCGCGCCATGTCGGCTGCCGCGGCTGAACGCAAGACCCTGTCTGCGTCAGAGCGCCATCAGCTCAGCGTGCTGGTCGGCGAAGCCGAGATATCCGAGAAAAATATGCTCGTCGAGATCAGCAAGGCATTCTCCGCTTTTCCAAGCCTCAGGGACCGCCTCAATATCCCGTTACAGGAAGTTTCCAAAACGGCCCAATTCTTCATCTTCGACGTGCAGAACGAGGTGCTGCTCGCCGAAAAAATCACCGCCGGGGGCCAAACCCTGTTTGACGCCGGAACGCTCGCCATCAATGCCTCCTACCGCCTGTGCGACAGCACCCTGCCGCTCCTGCAAGGCATGATTCAGGAACGACTGAACCGGCTGCTGACCGAGCGCCGGCTGATCTTTACCCTGACCGCCATCGCGCTCACCCTGGTGGCCTACCTGTTCATCGGTTTCAGCGTTAGCGTTCTCGGCAACCTGACTGCCCTGAAAGAAGCGGCCAGCCGCGTGGCCAAGGGGGATTTTCATGCCTACGCCAGCATTGCCACGCGCGACGAAATGCATGATATCGCCAGTTCCTTCAACCGCATGACGGACTCGTTGCGCAGCACGGTTTCCCAGTTGCGGACCAGCGAGGAAAAATACCACAAGATCATGGAGCAGGCCGGCGACATGATCCTGCTTGCCGATCTCCAGGGCAAACTGGTCGACGCGAACCGCATGGCCGAAACCCTGCTGGGCTACAGCCGGGAAGAACTGCTGCAGATGAACATCCTGGATCTGACCCCGGATCAGGAGAAGGGCCGGGCGGCCGCAGCCCTCGCCCGCCTAATGCTGGAAGGCATCTGCGAGGAGGAGCACCTCGCCCTGCGCAAGGATGGCCGCACCATCCCGGTTCACGCCAAGTGCACCCTGATCGAACACGCCGGGGAGAAACTGGCGCTGGGCATTTTCCGCGACATTTCCGCCGCCAGGGAATCCCGGCAGCGCATCGAATTTCTGGCCACCCATGACCCTCTCACCAGCCTGCCCACCCGCAGCCTGCTCTACGACCGCGTCCAGCAAGCGCTGGCACGCTCCGAGCGGGAACCCGAACCGTTTGCCCTGATATTCATCGATCTGGACAATTTCAAGGCCGTCAACGACACTTTCGGCCATGACCAGGGCGACCAGCTGCTGCTGCAAGCCGCCACGCGCATCCAGAACTGCTTGCGCGCCGCCGACACCGCCGCCCGCCTCGGCGGCGACGAATTCACCGTCCTGGTCGCGGGTGCCGACCGGGAAACCGCCGCCGCCACCGCCCAGCGCATCGTCGACGAACTCGCCCTGCCAT
>JAUYEK010000183.1 GCA_030691435.1 Sulfuricella sp.
GATAAGCGCTGATTCGCGGGCAAGCCCGCTCCTACATGCTGAGTCCTGAGTTCAGCCATCGCGCTCATTCCCTTCGCACCGGCTCCACGCAGCAACTGGAGCAGCAGCGTTTCCGCCTGATCGTCAAGATGTTGCGCCAGCACGATAAAGTCAGCTTGCTGTTCGGCAAACACCCGATAGCGGGCGTCCCGCGCCAGCGCCTCCAGGCTGTCGCCAGGTCGGCGCTTGAGATCGACCTTAATGGCCTGGAAAGGGATGTCATACCCGGCGCACAGCCGGGCGCAAAACTCGGCCCAATCGGCCGCATTCGGGCTGATCTGATGGTTGACGTGAACAGCGGAAAGAGGGAAATGCAGACTGGTGCGAAGTTGCGCCAGAATGTCGAGCAGGGCCACGGAATCCGCCCCGCCGCTCAGGGCCAGCGTGAGATGCCGGCCCGGTTGAACCCAACTTTTTAGTTTGGCTTCGACAAACGCGGGCAGATCACTTGGCAGCAGTTTCTTTGAACTTGCCATAGCCCATCAGGCGCTCGAAACGCGATTTGAGCAGATCGTCCAGCGACTGGTCCTGAAGCAGACGCAGGCTTTCCTGCAAGGCTTTTTTCAGACTTTGCATGACTGCGTCCGGATCGCGGTGAGCGCCGCCCAGCGGCTCGCTCACGACCTTGTCCACCAGGCCCAGGGTTTTCAGGCGGTTGGCGGTGATCCCCAGCGTTTCTGCGGCTTCCGGCGCCTTGCTCGCGCTCTTCCACAAAATCGAGGCGCAGCCCTCCGGCGATATCACGGAATAGCTCGAATATTGCAGCATCAGCATGACGTCGCCGACGCCGATGGCTAGCGCACCGCCAGAACCGCCTTCGCCGATGATGGTGCAGACAATCGGGGTTCTGAGTTCGGCCATGACATACAGGTTGCGCGCAATCGCCTCGGACTGGCCGCGTTCCTCAGCGCCGATGCCGGGATAAGCGCCCGGAGTATCGATGAAGGTCATGATCGGCAGGCCGAATTTCTCCGCCTGGCGCATCAGGCGCATGGCCTTGCGGTAGCCCTCGGGGCGCGGCATGCCGAAATTGCGGTAGATTTTCTCCTTGGTATCGCGACCCTTCTGCTGGCCGATCACCATCACCGGCTGGCCGTTGAAGCGCGCCAGGCCGCCCACGATGGCCGGGTCGTCGGAGAAAGCGCGGTCGCCGTGCAGTTCCTCGAAATCGGTGAAAATATTTTGAATGTAGTCGAGCATATACGGCCGCTGCGGGTGCCGGGAAACCTGCGAAACCTGCCAGGCTGAAAGCTTGGCGTAAATATCCTTGGTCAACGCCTGATTCTTTTTCTGTAGCCGCCCGATTTCCTCGGAGATATCCACGGCGGAGTCGTCCTGCACGAAGCGAAGTTCTTCGATTTTGGCTTCCAACTCGGCAATCGGCTGTTCAAAATCCAGAAAAGTGGTCTTCATGGCAAATGGCTTCAAATTCACGAAAGCATAATAATACAGGATTAACGCGCTTGGCCAAACTGGGTCGGCTCATGCCCGTCGGGGTATAATTCCGGCCATGCCCAGCATTTCATCTCGCACCTACCTCCAACCCGACGCCGACAATCTGGCCGCAATGGGCCTGCACCCGGTTCTGGCCCGCGTCTATGCCGCACGGGGTATCCGCGCAACCGGTCAGCTGGAGCACGAACTGGCCGGGCTGCTTCCTTTCCGGCAACTCAATAACGCCGAGGAAATGGCGCGCCTGCTGGCGGACGCGATAGAAGCGGGCAAGCGCCTGCTGATCGTCGCCGATTACGACTCCGACGGCGCCACTGCCTGCGCTGTAGCATTGCGCGCGCTGCGCGAGTTCGGCGCAACGGTGGACTATCTGGTGCCCAACCGCTTCGAATACGGCTACGGCCTGACACCGGAGATCGTGCAATTGGCAGCCAACTCTTTCCCCCGCCAGGGGGAAAGCCGTTTGCCTCCTCTCCCCCCTGGGGAGAGGATTGAGGAGAGGGGTGAGAGGGAAAAACCCGACATTCTCATTACCGTGGACAACGGCATCAGCAGCGTTGCGGGCGTCGAGGAAGCCAGGAAGCTCGGCATGGAAGTGCTGGTCACCGACCACCATCTGCCCGGCGACGAACTGCCCGATGCGGCTTGCATCGTCAACCCGAGCCAGCCGGGATGCGACTTTCCGAGCAAGAACCTGGCCGGTGTCGGGGTGATTTTCTACGTCATGCTGGCGCTGCGCGCCGAGTTGCGTGCACGCGGCGCTTACGCCGCAAAGCCCGAACCCAACCTGGCGAAGCTGCTCGATCTGGTGGCGCTCGGCACGGTGGCCGACGTGGTGAAGCTCGACGACAACAACCGCATCCTGGTACATCAGGGACTCAAGCGCATCCACGCCGGCCGCGCCTGCCCCGGCATCAACGCGCTGCTGCGGGTGGCGGGCAGAAAACCGGAGCAAGCCTCGACTTACGACCTCGGCTTCGTCGCCGGTCCTCGCCTGAACGCCGCCGGGCGCCTCGACGACATGGCGCTGGGCATCGAATGTCTTCTCGCCGACAATGAGGAACAAGCGTTCGCCATCGCGCAACAGCTTGACACCCTCAACCGCGAACGGCGCGAGATCGAGGCGGACATGCTGGCGAGTGCCGAGTGGAAAGTCCTGAGTCCTGAGTCGGAGGATGCCCAGGACTCAGCACTTTCCACTCAGGACTGCTTTTCACTCTGTCTATACGATCCGAACTGGCACCAAGGTGTGATCGGCATCCTCGCCTCGCGCCTCAAGGATAAACATCACCGCCCCGTGATCGCCTTCGCCAGGGGCAACAACGGCGAACTGAAAGGCTCCGGGCGCTCGATCCGCGGCCTGCACCTGCGCGACGCGCTCGATCTGGTCGCCAAACGGAAACCCCATCTGCTGCAAAAATTCGGCGGCCATGCCTTTGCCGCCGGGCTGACCATCGCGGAAGCACATTTCGATGAATTTGCCGCCACCTTCGAGGACATCGTCCGCACCCTGCTCACGCCGGCCGATCTGGAACGCATCATCGAAAGCGACGGCGCCCTTAATAGCGGCGAAATGACGCTGGATCTTGCCCGGGCCTTGGCCGACCAGGTGTGGGGGCAGGGCTTTCCGCAGCCCGCCTTTCACGAAACCTTCGCCGTCGAAGAACAGCGCGTGGTGGGCGAAAAGCACTTGCGGCTCAAACTGGGCAAGGGCGGGCGGATTTTCGACGGCATCCTGTTCTTCCACAACGAGCCGTTGCCGGAACGAGTCAACGCCGTCTACCGGCTGGACGTAAACGAGTACAACGGCAAACAAAGCCTGCAATTGATGATCGAGTATTGGGAAGAGGCCGGTGTAGGGTAAGTCGCCCACGACACCCTTGCCGTTCAGCTAACCATCCCCCGTGCCGGGCGCACCATGAAAAAGCCCCGCCAAGCGGGGCTGGATGGAGGGCAAGCCTGGCTTAGTGGGTTATTGCTTCTTATAGGCTTGTACCGAAGCGGTGGTTTCCACGCCGCCGGCCGACTTGGTGGCATAGGTTGAAACCCCGGCGGCCAGCCCTTCCAGGCTGGCGCCGAACAGCATGGGGCTGATGGTGGCGCTGCTGCCTCCCGTCGTGCCTCCCGTCGTGCCTCCCGTCGCGCACCCCGACGTGCAGACGTTCGATACGTTGATCTGGCTCACTTGGAGGGAGGTGCC
>JAUYEK010000225.1 GCA_030691435.1 Sulfuricella sp.
ACAACACATTGTTTTATCTGTGTTAATCCGTGTTAATCTGTGGCTAAAAGTAGTTTATAAGGTGAATAACAATTTCAAGGATGGGAGGGAGAATCATGGCACAACAGAAAAAACCAGAAACCGCCAGTTCTAAATTGACGGAACTGCTCAAGCTTCAGGTCGGCAGCATTTCGGAAACCATCGAAAAAGAAGGGCAGACCCTTTTCGGCGGCAGCAACAACCTGCTCGGCACCGACGAGATCAACGATTTCTGCATCGAGTTCCTCCAGCTCCTGGTCGCCCTGCTGGAATCCAGGGACCCGCACGACGACGCCTCCCCGCAGTTCCATGCGCTGGAAATGTACTTCAACAACCTGTCGAAACAGATCCTGGTGCGCGGTGGCCGGGTTGAGGATCTGGTGCGCTACATCCAGTTCATGCAGCGCACCCTGATCGATGCGCTGGGCAACGACAAGCGGAGCACGGTCGAGGACGCGCGCTCCATGCTGCTGTTCCTCTCCGGCCTCTTCAACGAGCTGATCCTGGCGGTATTCCAGGCCTATCTCGACGAAAAGGAACGCACCGTCTACGCCCAGGAAGCGGAGCTGCGCGAGACCGCCACCCCGATCACCGAAATCTGGGACGGCGTGCTCACCCTGCCGATCATCGGCACCCTCGATTCCAGCCGCACCATGCTGGTAATGGAGGCGCTGCTCAACCGCATCGCCAAGGATCACGCCAATGCCGTGGTGATAGACCTGACCGGGGTGAAAAATATCGACTCGCAGGTTTCCCACCACCTCATCCAGATGGTACGGGCAGTGCAGCTGATGGGCTCCGATGCGATCATCACCGGCATCCGCCCGGAAATCGCCCGCGCCCTGATCAGCCTGAACATCGACATGAGCAACGTCACCACCCGCGCCAGCCTGTCCGACGGGCTGAAGGAAGCGTTCCGCCGGATGGGCATCCAGGTCAGCCACAAAGCTGCCTAAGAGCCTCTCAGCATGTCCATCCCTGGTCTGCACCTGACCCGGATCGGCAGCGACGACTTCCTGCTGGAAGCGACGCGCAGCCTGAACATCCGCGATCAGGACCGGCTCCTCGAAGGCATCGCCTCGCGCCTGCAGCAGGCTCGGGCGTCGCGCCTGTATTACGACCTCTCCGAGCAGGCGTTGATCGACCCGGTTTACTATGCCTGGCTCGATGCGCTGGCGCGCACCATCCGGGCCATCAACGTCGAGATGGTCTGCATCCACATGCAGCCCACCGCCGCCTTCGCGCTGGCGCAATTCATACGCGAGAAGCCGGCATTCGAAACCGCCCTCGATATTTTCGGCTGGCAAAAGACAGGTCAATAATCCTATAAAAAGCAGTTCAGCCACGGATTAACACGGATTTACACAGATTATCAATGAGTTGCTGCTCTCGTCCTAATCACCTTTTGGGTGAGAGGAAAATTCTCGACAATACATTGTTTTATCTGTATTAATCCGTGTTTATCTGTGGATAAAAGAGGTTTTTAGGATAATGGATCTGACTCAGTTATTCAAATTCATGGCGGACAAGCAGGCCTCCGACATGTACATTTCCGCCGGGGCGCCGGTGCTGATGAAGATCGAGGGCGAAACCCTGCCCCTCAACAACCAGGCACTGGATGGGGAAACCGTCAAGAAAATCGCCTATTCACTGATGACCCCGGAGGAAATCAAGACGTTCGAAGCCGAGCACGAGATGAATTTCGGCTTCCTGGTGGAAAACACCGGCAAGTTCCGCATCAATGTCTTTCACCAGCGCGGCGATGTCGCCCTGGTGGCGCGCTTTGTCCGCGGCCAGATTCCCTCGATCGAATCGCTCGGCCTGCCGCCGATCCTGAAAGAACTGGTAATGGAAAAACGCGGCCTGATCCTGGTGGTGGGCCAGGCAGGGTCGGGCAAGTCCACCACCCTGGCGTCGATGATCGATTACCGCAACACCAACAGGACCGGGCACATCCTGCTGATCGAAGACCCCATCGAGTACCTGCATGCTTACAAGAAATCCATCGTCAACCAGCGCGAGGTGGGGCTCGACACCCGCTCCTACACCACGGCCCTGCTCAACGCCGTGCGCGAGGCGCCGGACGTGCTGATGATCGGCGAAATCCGCGACCGCGACACCATGCAGCAGGCGATGATCTACGCGGAAACCGGGCACCTGATGCTGTCCACCCTGCACGCCAACAACAGCTACCACACCCTGAACCGCATCATCAACCTGTTCCCCCACGAAGCGCGCAACCACCTGCTGCATGATCTCTCGATCAGCCTGAAGGCGGTGATTTCACAGCGCTTGGTGCGCGGGGTAAACGGCAAACGTGTGCCGGCGATGGAGATTCTGGTGAATTCGCCCTACGTCGCGGAGCTGATCAAGAGCGGGGAAACAGAAAAAATCAAGGAGGCGATGGAGCAAAGTCTCACGCCCGGCTCGCAAACTTTCGAACAGGCGTTGTTCGTCCTTTACCGGGAGGGCAAAATCAGCCTGGAAGAAGCACTTGCCAATGCCGACTCCCGCACCAACCTGTCCTGGCTGATCAACAACGACAGGCGCGACGCGGCGGAACCCGTCGTTGCCGCAAGCTCGCCGGTCGACGCGGACACGGCATCCAACTTCGGCGACTTCAAGCTCGACGCCGACAGGTAGGAGGGCCGCCCCGGCGCGAACCAAGCAATTATCCTAGAAACCGCAGTTCAATCCGCAGATTACGCAGATTAACGCAGATTTTCATGCAGTTATCAGTGATGGCAGCGTCACCCAAAAGGTGCGTACGCTAAACAGGGCAATTCTTTGTTTAATCTGTGGAAATCTGCGTAATCTGCGGACAACTGCTTTTTTTAGGATTATTCGGGCCGCGAGCGGCCCTCCTACAACAACTGCGCAAAGCGGCGGTACTGGATCGCCTCGGCAATGTGCCCGCTGCCGGCACCCTCGCTGCCGGCAAGATCGGCGATGGTCCGCGCCACCTTGAGCACGCGGTGATAGGCGCGGGCCGAGAGATTCAAACGCGCAATCGCCTGCTTCAGCAACCCTTCCCCTGCCGCATCGGGCCGGCAGAATTGATCGATCTCCTGCGTCCCCAGCAGGGCATTGGCTTTGCCCTGCCGCGCCAGCTGCCGGCCATAGGCGGCTTCCACGCGAGCCTGGATGGCCGCGCTGGGCTCGCCCGCTCCCTGGCGGGTGAGATCGCTCTCAGGCAAGGCGGGCACTTCGATCTGCAAGTCGATGCGGTCGAGCAGCGGGCCGGAAATTTTTCCACGATAGCGCGCCACCTGATCCGGGGTGCAGCGGCATTTCCCGTTCGCGTGGCCGAGATAGCCGCAGGGGCAGGGATTCAT
>JAUYEK010000191.1 GCA_030691435.1 Sulfuricella sp.
CGGATGAGGAAGAGGAGGCCAAGCCCTCAGCGAAACGCAAAGACAGTAAGCATCTGGATGAAGAATCTGAGGCGCCTCCACCCAAACCGGGATTCCTGGCTCGACTGAAAAGCACCCTGTCGCCCTCGCGCAAGAAAAGCGAGCCGGATGAGGAAGAAGAGGCCAAGCCCTCAGCGAAACGCAAGGACAGCAAGCATCTGGATGAAGAACCTGAAACGCCGCCTCCCAAGCCGGGTTTCCTGGCTCGACTTAAAAGCGCCCTATTGCCTTCACGCAAAAAAGACAACATTGAGGACGAAGAAAATCCCGAGGATCCCAGAGCCTCTGCTAAACGCACGGACAGCAAACATCTGGATGAAGAACCGGAACCCTCGGATGTCCCCGCAGAGAAACCCAGGAAACGGCTAGTGACTGTGCTGGTGCTCCTGATCCCGCTGGCTGCCGTCGGAGGTTTTTATGCTGCGATTAATTTATTTCCGCCGCCACAGCAGCAGGAAGCACCGCCGGCTACAGACGCGGCTGCGCAGGAGGAAAAAGTTGACGAGCAACCCGCGCCGGAGCCGGCTGAAGCAGCGGAACAAGCGCCGCAACCGGTGCCCGTGCAGCCTCCGACCGAACCCGCACCGCAACAGGCAGGCAATGCCACGACACCCGCTGCGCAGGCTCCCGAACCAATAGCGGAAGCGCCCGTTGCCAACGCACCCGCCCCGGTCGATGAAGACGTCCAGACGCAAATCGAAGCGATGAAAAAACACAACCAGGAAATGCGGGCGCTAATCGAGGCCCTAAAAAAACAGCCCGCTGTCGAAAGGCCGGCGAGATCCACCGCCACCGCCACGCCCAGGGAGGGCGTACTGATCATCAACGGCAAGAACACCAAGGAAAGCTCCCAGGGACTGAAAAAAGTCATCGAGGACATGAATGCCGCTTCAGGTGCAAAAGAGTCCGGAAAGAAATAGGGGCAATCCCGGCGCCGGGTCACCCTGATATCGTACGGATTTTATAGCCTCCCTCTGAGCCAGTCGAAAACCGCAGCAGGCAAGTTTCTCTCCAGGCAGTCGAACGCGACAATCCCCTCCATACCCCTCAGCCAAGTCAGCTGCCGCTTCGCCAGCTGGCGAGTGGCGGCGATGCCTTTCTCGCGCAGCTCAGGCAAATCGAATTCTCCGTCCAGGTACTGCCAAGCCTGGCGGTAGCCGACACAGCGCATCGAAGGCAAGGAAGGATCGAGCGCATCATTCCGCCTCAATTGCGCCACTTCGTCGATCAGGCCCTGTGCCAGCATGATGTCGAAACGCTGGGCAATGCGCTGGTGCAATACGGCGCGGTCACCCGGCAACAGGGCCAGGGCATGAACGTGATAAGGCAGGTCGGCAGCGGCATCCTTTTCGAGCAGCGAGGACATCGTCTGCCCACTGAGAATGCACACCTCCAGGGCGCGCTGGATGCGCTGCGCATCGGCGGGATTAAGGCGCGCCGCAGTGGCCGGGTCGAGCCGGGCGAGCTCCGCATGCACGGCGGGCCAGCCGCTTTCTGCGGCCATTGCGTCGATGGCGGCACGGGTGGCCGGATCGGCGGGCGGCAAGTCGTTCAGTCCTTGTCGCAGCGCCTTGAAGTACAGCATAGTGCCGCCTACCAGCAAGGGAATGTTCCCGCGTGCGGTGATCTCCGCCATCAGCCGCAGCGCGTCCTGCCGGAACTGCGCGGCGGAATAACTTAGTGTCGGGTCGATGATATCTATGAGGTGGTGCGGCGCTGCCGCCAACGTCGCCGCATCGGGCTTGGCGGTGCCGATGTCCATGCCCCGATAGACCAGGGCCGAATCCACACTGATGATCTCGCACGGCAGGCGCTGCACCAGATCGACCGCCACGCCGGTCTTCCCGCTGGCAGTGGGGCCCATGAGAAAAATTGCCGGGGGCAAGTTAAGATCGAGTGCTGAGTCCTGAGTCCTGAGTGCTGAGTGTTTCAAGTTTTGAGTCCTGAGTGCTGAGTCCTGAGTGCTGAGTACTGAGTGCAAGAAATGATCGCGCAGCGATACCACGCACTCAGGACTTTCTACTCAGGACTCAGCACTGTTATTTCCCCCGCATGAACAGCCTGTCCATCTCTTCCATGGAAATCTCGCGCCAGGTGGGGCGGCCATGATTGCACTGGTCGGCGCGCTCGGTGGCTTCCATTTCACGCAGCAGGGCATTCATTTCCGGCACGGCCAGTTTTCTGTTGGCGCGCACCGAAGCATGGCAGGCCAGCGTGGCGAGCAGTTCGTTGCGCCGCTCGGCGAGCACCCGGTCGGCACCGAACTCGCGCAATTCCTTGAGCAGATCGCGTGCCAACAGCACCGGATCGGCATCCTGCAGCAGCGCCGGCAGCGCCCGTACCGCCAGCGTGGTCGGCGACAGTATGGCGAGGTCGAAGCCCAGCGCGCCGAATGCGGCGGCGTGTTCCTCGGCCACGGCGACATCCAGCGCCCCGGCGTGGAACGACACCGGGATCAGTAGCGGTTGCATGGCGACGGCGCGATTGTCGAGCGCCGCTTTCAGCTTCTCGTAAGTTACCCGCTCATGAGCGGCGTGCATGTCGACGATCACCAGCCCCTTGGCGTTCTGAGCCAGAATGTAAACACCGTGCAGCTGCCCGAGGGCGAAGCCGAGCGGGGGGATTTCCTGCGCCGCTTCGGTCGTCGCTGTAGCTTCCGGCCTGCCGATTTGGCCGAACAGGGTGGCATAGAGATCAGTGCGTTGCGCCACGCCCAGCGGCATGGCCTGCTGCCGGGAATAATTAGCGAATGAAGCCGGGTGCGCCGGTTCGGCCACAGGTGCAGCAGTGGATTCCTGCCGGGCACGGATCGGCGCCGACAGCGCTTTGTTCAGGGCATGAAAAATGAACTGGTGAATGGCGCGCGCATCGCGGAAACGTACTTCGATCTTGGTCGGGTGCACATTGACGTCCACCCCTTGCGGGTCGATTTCGAGGAACAGTGCAAACGCCGGATGACGGTCGTGATGCAGAATATCCTTGTAAGCCTCGCGGATGGCGTGGGCGATCAGCTTGTCGCGCACGAAACGACCATTGACGTAAAAATACTGGGCATCGCGCCCGCCGCGCGAAAATCCGGGCAGGCTCGCCATGCCCCACAGGCGCAAGCTGCCGGCGCGCTCATCCAGAATCACCGAGGCAGCGGCAAACTCATCGCCGAGCAGCGTCGCGGCACGGCGTTCCATCGACCCCGCCGGAAGTTGCCAGATTTTGCGCCCGTTATGCTGCAGGGCAAAGCCGATATCGGTGCGGCTCAATGCGATGCGCCGAAACATTTCCTCGCAGTGACCGTATTCGGTCGCCTCGCTCTTGAGGAACTTGCGCCGCGCCGGGGTGTTGAAGTACAGGTCCAGCACCTCCACCGCCGTACCCGATTCCAGCGCGGCTGGCTGCAGCCCGGTGACGTCGCCGCCGGCAGCCTCGACTTTCCAGGCATGACGCTCCCCCCGTCGACGGCTGATCAGCGACAGGCGCGACACAGCGGCGATACTGGCCAGCGCTTCGCCCCGAAAACCGAGGCTATTCACCGCCTCCAGATCGTCGAGCGTGGCGATCTTGCTGGTGGCGTGACGCGCCAGCGCCAACGCCAACTCCTCCGCGACTATGCCGATGCCGTCGTCGGCAACGCGAAGCTGCTTGGCGCCTCCTAGCGCCAAGGTGACCGCGATCTCGTTTGCCGCTGCGTCGACACTGTTTTCCAGCAGCTCCTTCACAGCCGAAGCAGGACGCTCCACCACCTCGCCGGCGGCAATCTGGTTAATCAGCAGGTCGGGCAAAACCCGGATGACAGACATAAAACAATCCGAACAGAACACTAAGGTCCATGATTATATCCGTTCTGGCCGGACTATTCGAAACGATCCCCTCTCCGCAGCCTGGGATGAACTGATCGTGCCGGGTTAATTTAGACGAACGCCTTCTGGCAGCCTCCCCGTGTAACACCCTTGTCACAATCGCTGCGTAATATCGCCTCATGGCATATGCGATATTTTGCTCGGCACAAACTCAATAATGGCCCAGGTCCGCAGCATTTTCATCTCGGACGTACACCTGGGCACCCGCGCCTGCCAGGCTGAACGGCTACTGGATTTCCTCAAGGAACACCCATCCGAATACCTGTTCCTGCTGGGAGATATCGTGGATTTCTGGGCCATGAGCCGTGGCGGGATCTACTGGTCACCGGCACAGAACACCATCGTACAGAAGCTGCTGCGGCGTGCCAGGCACGGCTCCAGGGTATTTTTCATCCCGGGCAACCATGACGAAGCGTTGCGCGAATATGCCGGCACCGCGTTCGGCGACATCCGGGTCGAATACGAATATGTTCACGCCACGGCCAGCGGCGAGAATTACCTGCTGCTGCACGGCGACGAGTTCGACCAGGTAACTCGACACCACCGCTGGGTCGCGGTGCTCGGCGACATCTCGTACAATTTCCTGGTGCGGCTCAACAGCGGGCTGTCCTGGCTGCGCAGGACGCTACGCCGTCCGGGATACTGGTCGCTGGCCGGCTATGCCAAGCGCAAAATCAAGACCGCAGTCAATTTCATTTTCAATTTCGAGGATTCCGTCATCCACCACGCACGGGAACGCGGCCTGCACGGCGTAATCTGCGGCCATATCCACTGGCCGGCGATGAAGGAAATCGGCGGCCTGGCTTACCTGAACTGCGGCGACTGGGTCGACAACTGCACCGCCATTGTCGAGCACCTGGACGGACGGATGGAACTGATCCACTGGAACGGCAGCCTGGCCGAGGATCTCTCAAGCTGAATCAGCTGCGCTGCGGAGCGAGGCTGGCGGTGGGCACCTCGGCATGGCGCTCGATCACGGCCTGGTAAAACCCGGCCAATCCATGCGCCAGCGCCGCTGCGGACCAGGTCGCCGCATAGTCCCTGCCAATTGCACCCAGGCCGGAGGCATATTCCTTGTCACGCAGCAGCTTTACCGCTTTTGCCGAAAAATCCTCGATATCGTTGTCTGCAATCAGTACCCCTTGCCCAGGCTTGAGCACATCCTTGGCGCCCATCTTGGCGAGCGACACCAGCGGCACACCCTGGGCCATGGCCTCCAGCAGCACCAGCCCTTGCGTTTCGGTGTGCGATGAAAACACAAATACGTCCGCCGAGCGGTAGCAGTCAGGCAGTTCGCGGCGCCGGTCAAGGTAACCGACGAACAGCACATTGTTCGACAAGGCCAGCCTGCCAACTTCATGCATCAGGCTGGAAAGCGCAGGCCCCTCGCCCGCCACCACCAGCAGCACGTCCGGAATATCCTGCCGGACACGGACCAGCACCTTGAGCAGGAATCCTATATTCTTCTCGAACGCCACCCTTCCGACATACAACAGCACCGGGCGCTGCGCCGCGATGCCGTACCGCAGGCGGAAAGCAGCGCCGTCACCGGGTTCGAAGCTTTCCGCTTCCAGTCCGGTTGGAATCACCTCCGCATGCGTTGCGATGCCATAATTGCGCAGGGCTTCCAGCATCGCGGACGATGGCACCACCATCCCGTCGAGATTGTTGCACTGGTGGCTGGATAATCGCCGCGCCAGGAAGCGCATGAACTGTTTCGGCAGGAAGGGCACGTAATAGTAGAGGTATTCCTCGAAGAAAGTATGGTAGCTTTCGACCCGCGGCACACCCAGCTCCCTAGCCAGGCGCACCCCCATATAGTGGGCCACGAACGGGGTCTGGATATGCACGATATCGAAATCGGACCGATGCAGCCAGCCCCGCATCGCCATCACATGACCGGCCTTGATCATCCGGTCTTCCGGGTCGAGAATCAGGCCGCGCGAGGGAATGCGGTGGATATTGCGCTCATCCTCGGTGATCTGGCCGTAGTCCGGCGCGATCAAGTGTACCTCGTGGCCATGCGCCTCCAGTTCGCGCCGGAATGTGGCGATGGAGGTGGAAACCCCGTTGACGCGGGGAAAGTAGACATCCGAGATCATCAGGACTTTCACTGTTTACTCCTCTTCTCCAGTTGGAACAGCGCGGAGTTGTCCTCTGCATCCCGCCCATCCGCCATTGCGGACAGACCCGGAAAAGTGCAGAACACTGCGGATATGAAAAGCGTGGCGCGGTATTGCTTCATTGTTCCAGTTGCCCCTGTAAGTCAATATGGAACAGTCATTCTAAGCAGGCCAGATGACAGAATAATGACGGCATCCATCCGTCGCCTTGCATGTTCTATTTATTCAAAGTCTCTCGGCGCTGAAACGAATACAGATAATTCTTGACTATTTAACTTGGGTATTATTCAATGCTGAGACATGGTCTAAACAGAGACATTACAGTTGACGTTGACTACACACGGTCACGGCAAGCAATCATGCCACTGGTGTGGTTATCAATAATTTCAGATTCAGAAAGGATGGTTAATATGGAACTTCCAGATCGCGACGGAGACGGTTATCTCGCCGACATGAGCGTGTGGACAGAGGAGGTTGGCCGGGCAATGGCTGATGCGGACAGTTATACGCTCGATGATGCCAAATGGGCTCAGATCATGAAAGCCCGTGAATATTTCGAAGAATTCGGCAGCGTACCCCCGATACGGAAATTCGCCAAATACCTGGACGAGGAACAGAACACCGTATTCAAACTCTGGATGACCGGCCCGATGAAGCCGATCACCAAGTACGGCGGCCTGCCGAAACCCACCGGCTGCGTCTGATCCGCGCCGCACCGGCGAGCCATTGCCAACAAAAAGCTCGGGAAAGGCCGGCCAACCTTTTCCCGAGCCTTGAAACCACTAAATCGGCCAGTTGCAGAAGAAAACTGGGCCCCCCCCCCG
>JAUYEK010000206.1 GCA_030691435.1 Sulfuricella sp.
CTGATGGCACCTACACTGAAGTGCTGGGCGATGAACTCAAACCTGGGGAGGCGCTGGTAGTCAGAGAGATAGGCGCCAAGAAAGAAATAGGTTCTGGCTTCAGCCTCAGGATGATGTAATGGGCGCCTCTAAAAATCCAGAGTTCGCCCAAATGCAAGGCGCGGGAAAAATTTCGCAGCGCAGCATATGGTTGATATGTAAGCAAGAAATTTTTTCCGCAACGCAGCAGTTGGGATGAAATCTGGATTTTTAGAGGTGCCCTACTGGCCGATCCCCTGATCCGCGTCGAAGGCCTGCACAAGCAGTATGAAATCACCGGCGGGCACGCCGTCCCGGTGCTGCATGACGTCAACCTGAGCATCGCCCCCGGCGAATTCGTCGCCATCATGGGGCCTTCCGGTTCAGGCAAGTCCACCTTCATGAACATCCTCGGCTGCCTCGATACGCCCACCAGCGGGCATTATTTCCTGAATGGCCGGGATGTCGCGCAGCTGGATCCGGATGAACTCGCTCATCTGCGCAACGGCCTGATCGGCTTCGTGTTCCAGGGCTTTAACCTGTTGAAGCGCGTCACCGCGCAGGATAATGTTGCGTTGCCGCTGCTTTATGCCGGCCTGGGGCAGGCGGAGCGGCGCGCGCGCGCCCTGGAAGTGCTGCGCCAGACCGGCCTGGAAAAGTTCGCGCTATCGCTGCCCCACCAGCTCTCCGGCGGTCAGCAGCAGCGCGTCGCCATCGCCCGTGCGCTGATCAACCGTCCGCCGCTGATCCTGGCGGACGAGCCCACCGGCAACCTCGACACCCACACCGGCCAGGAGATCATGGAGATATTCACCCGCCTCAACCGCGAACAGGGCATGACCGTCATCCTGGTGACCCACGAGCCGGATATCGCCCGCTACGCTCACCGGATGGTGCGTTTCGTGGACGGGCGGGTGGCGCATGATGGAGAGGTGGCGACTGCATGAAAATTCTCGCCATCTTTGCCGAAGCCTGGCGCGCCATGGCGATGAACGGCATGCGCACCGCCCTGACCATGCTAGGCATGGTGATCGGCGTGGCGGCGGTGGTGCTGATGCTCGCCGTCGGCCAAGGGGCGCAACATACCGTCAACCAGTCCATCGCCTCGATGGGCAGCAACCTGTTCATCGTCCTGTCCGGCGCCAGCACTTCCGGGGGGCTGCGCTTCGGCGCGGGCAGCGTGCCTACCCTGACCGTCGCCGACGCGCGGGCACTCGCTCAGATTCCATCGGTCAAGGCGGTTGCCCCGGTCTATCCGGGTAGCGCGCAGTTGGCCTATGGTTCGAACAACTGGAGTACGGTGGTGACTGGCTCCACCCCGGATTATCTGACGGTGCGCAATTGGATCCTGGACTCCGGCCATCCCTTCGAGGAAAGCGACGTGCGCGGCGCGACCCGGGTCGTCCTGCTCGGCCAGACGGTGGCAAAAAACCTGTTCGGCGAGGATGACCCCACCGGCAAGAGCATCCGCATCAAGAACATGCCTTTTCTCGTCGTTGGCCTCTTATCAGCAAAGGGACAGAGCCTGGACGGGCGCGACCAGGACGACACCGCCGTGGTGCC
>JAUYEK010000246.1 GCA_030691435.1 Sulfuricella sp.
GCAGGCAGCGTGACAGCACCGTCACCGGAATTTTCTGCGGATCGGTGGTGGCGAGTATGAATTTCACGTGTTCAGGCGGTTCTTCCAGCGATTTCAGCATGGAATTGAAGGCCGCCTTGGAGAGCATATGCACTTCGTCGATCAAATAAACCTTGAATCGTCCTGCGGTCGGCGCGTACTGGGCGTTGTCCAGTATTTCGCGCATATTGTCGATACCGGTGTTGGAAGCGGCGTCCAGTTCCAGCAGGTCGACAAAGCGCCCGCTGTCGATTTCGCGGCAAGCAGAACATAGCCCGCACGGTGAAGAGGTAATGCCGGTTTCGCAGTTGAGCGCTTTGGCCAGTATCCTTGCCAGCGTGGTTTTGCCGACGCCTCGCGTGCCCGTAAGCAGATAGGCATGGTGCAGACGTTGCTGTTCCAGGGCATTGGAAAGCGCCTTGACGACGTGCTCCTGGCCCACCAGTTCAGTGAAAGTTTTGGGGCGCCATTTACGCGCCAGGACTTGGTAACTCATGGGGGAAATTGTACCAGATTCCGGACTACTAGGCAGGGCGCCAAGCAGTTTAAGGGTGGCGAGCCCAACCCCCGGCACTTGCAATAAATAGCTGTGGCTGCTTCCTTCCGGACCTGACCAGATTCACCACCTTGCAATGCGGGGAGGCCCGCCATAAATCTGGCGGAGAGGGCGGGATTCGAACCCGCGTTAGGCATTAACCTAAACACGCTTTCCAGGCGTGCGACTTAAACCACTCATCCACCTCTCCGAAGAGCCGGGAAGGATAAACCAGAACCGGGCTCGAATCAATATCCGGAGGAAATTAGTTTCCTTCAGAAGGAGGAGTTGCCGGGCGCATCAGCAGTGCCGGGATGGGGGTTTTCGCAGCTTGGCGCAGGTTAGAGTGAGATGTGGACACGGGTTGAGCCGCCGCTTTTGGGGTGGGAGGCGGCGTAACATAGGGCGCATCCAGCGAGTTGGCGGGGGCGCGTGGAGCCATACCTCTACCCTCCCTGCCGTCCCGCCCTTCCCTGCTGCGTGGATGTTCCGCAGGCCGTGGCTCGCGCCGAGGCCTGTCTGCGAATCCTGCTCGGGCTGCAATCTGGGCGGCCGCACCGGGCTCGAAGCCGGGCACGGTTTTTCTGGGCAATTCACGCTTCAACATGGACTCAATTTCCGCCAGCATCCTCAGCTCATCCGCGCACACCAGCGAAATTGCCTCGCCGCTGCTGCCGGCGCGACCGGTTCGACCGATACGATGGACGTAGTCTTCCGGCGCGTTGGGCAGGTCGAAATTCACCACATGGGGAAGCTGGTCGATATCCAGTCCGCGAGCCGCGACATCGGTCGCAACGAGAACCCGAACCGTGCCTGCCTTGAACTCCGCCAGCGCCTGGGTGCGCTGCTGCTGGCTCTTGTCGCCGTGAATCGCGGTGGCGCTAATGCCGTCCTGCTCCAGTTGTTGCGCAAGACGGCTGGCGCCGTGCTTGGTTCGGCTGAATACCAGGACTTGCTGCAGATTTTCAGACTTGATCAGGTGCGCCAGCAGTTCGCGCTTGCGTTCGTGGTCGACCGGATAGATCACCTGGGTGACATTCTCGGCAGCGGCATTGCGGCGTGCAACTTCGATCAGCACCGGGTCGGTGAGCAACTGATCCGACAGTTTCTTGATTTCACCGGCGAAGGTGGCGGAAAACAGCAGGTTTTGCCGCTTTGCCGGCAATAGCGCGATGATGCGCTTGATGTCGGGGAGAAAGCCCATGTCCAGCATGCGGTCGGCCTCATCCAGCACCAGGATTTCCACCTTGGACAGATTGACGGTTTTCTGCTCGACGTGGTCAAGCAGCCGCCCGGGAGTCGCCACCAGGATTTCCACCCCGCTTTTCAGCGCGGCGATCTGTTCCTTGATGTTGACTCCGCCGAATACCACGGTGGATTTCAACGGCAGGTATTTGCCATAAGTCTGTACGCTTTCTTCCACCTGTGCGGCCAGTTCCCGGGTTGGAGTGAGGATCAGTGCGCGCACGGGATGTTTGGCTGGCGAAGTGCTGGTGTTGGCATGGACGCTCAGAAGCTGCAGCAAAGGCAGCGTAAAGCCGGCGGTTTTGCCGGTGCCGGTCTGGGCGCCGCCCATGAGGTCACGCCCTTCCAGGACGACCGGAATGGCTTGCGCCTGGATCGGTGTGGGTTCGGTATAGCCTTGTTCGGCAACAGCGCGCAGCAGTTCGGTCGAAAGGCCGAGATTTTCAAACGACATGTATTACATCTCCTAAACGTCGGCCCGCAAAATATTCAGCCGGTCCAGGCAGATCGCGACAAAGTTAAAACTCGGGGTGGGGTATACTACGCGGGCTTGTGCGGCAGACCGGATTGCACGACAACAAATCCTTGCCGCGCGATTATACGCCAGCCAAATCAATTTACCAAGTGACTGATATATCAATTTTTTTCAACCGATTGCAGAAAAACTTCCGGCACTGGGCGAAGTGGGC
>JAUYEK010000256.1 GCA_030691435.1 Sulfuricella sp.
GAGCAGGAGCTGAATGACGGGCAGACCGACCTGCGCATCCAGCATTTGCTCGACCGGCTCCACGACGACAAGCTCAACGTGGCTTTCGTCGCTGAATTCTCGCGCGGCAAATCCGAGCTGATCAACGCCATTTTCTTTGCCGGCTACGGCCAGCGGCTGCTGCCTTCGAGCGCGGGGCGCACCACCATGTGCCCGACCGAGCTGATGTACGAGGAAGGCCGCGAACCCTGCATCCAGCTGCTGCCCATCGAAACCCGTGCCGCCGATACCACCGCCACGGAGTACAAGCGCTACCTCGACGAGTGGAAAATCGTGCCGCTCGACATCGAGTCGAGCGATGCCATGGCCGATGCCTTCCTGCAGGTGAGCCAGACCAAGCGGGTCAGCCTGGACGAAGCCGCACGCTATGGCCTGTACAATGAAAAGGACGAAAACAACATCGTCACCGTGCATCAAGACGGCACGGTGGACATCCCCTGCTGGCGCCACGCCATCATCAACTTCCCGCATCCGCTGCTGAAGCAGGGCCTGGTCATTCTCGACACGCCGGGCCTCAACGCCATCGGCACCGAGCCGGAACTGACCCTGAACCTGCTGCCCAACGCCCATGCGGTGCTGTTCATCCTCGCCGCCGACACCGGCGTCACCAAGTCCGACATCGAGGTTTGGCGCGATCACATCGGCAACCAGCAGGGACACCAGAAGGGCCGCCTGGTGGTGCTGAACAAAATCGACGGCCTGTGGGACGAGCTGAAAAGCGCCGAGGAAATCGAACGCGAAATCGACAAGCAGGTCAGCGCCAGCGCCAGCCTGCTCGGCATCAAGCCCGCCTATGTCTTCCCGGTTTCCGCGCAGAAGGGGCTGCTCGCCAAGATCAACCAGGACGAACCGCTACTCGAAAAAAGCCGTTTGCTGGCGCTGGAAAAATCTCTCAGCGACGAGCTCATCCCCTCCAAGCAGGAAATCGTCCGTGACAATACCCAGGGTGAAATCGAGCACATGGAGGCAAGCATCCGCTCGATTCTGGATGCGCGGCTTTCCGGCGTGCGCGAGCAACTGGAGGAACTGCTCGGGCTGCGCGGCAAGAACGAAGACGTGATCGAGCACATGATGTCCAAGGTGAAGAAGGACAAGGAGGATTTCGAAAAAGGCCTGCAACGCTTCCAGGCCCTGCGCAGCGTATTCTCGCAGCAGACCAATATCCTGTTCGCCCACCTCGGCATGGGTGCGCTCAAGACCGAGGTCAAGAACACCCGCGCCGCCATGGTTGAAGCCAAATTCACCAAGGGCATGCGCGATGCCATGAACAAGTTTTTCAGGGATGCCAACGAGAACATCGCTCAATCCGCCAGGCAGATCGAGGAAATCAAGGGCATGATGGGCGCGATGTACAAGAAATTCAACGAGGAGCATGGGTTAAGCCAGGCTGCTCCCGCCCCCTTCTCGACCCTGAAGTATCACAAGGAAATCGCCCGGCTGGAAAAAGCCTACAACGAGCACTTCAACACCGTGCTCAACATGCTGACCCACGAAAAACTTTCCCTCACCACGAAATTTTTCGAAACGCTGGCAAACCGGGTGGTGCATGTCTATGAGGTCGCCAACCAGGATGTGGAAAACTGGCTGAAGGCGATCATGGCGCCGATGGAAACCCAGGTACGCGAACATCAACTCCATTTGCGCCGCCGCCTGGAAAGCATCAAACGCATCCACAAGGCGACCGATACCCTGGAAGACCGGATCACCGAACTGCAGCACATGGAGGGCGGCATCCTCAAGCAGCTGCAGGATTTATCCCTGTTGCGGCAGCACATTGCCAACTCGCTTGCCTACGAGCAAGAAACACAGCCTGCCGCGGCAAGCGCCTGAGCTTTAACGTGAACGTCGCGCAGCGACACCTTGCCCCTCTCTCCCCTCGTGGGA
>JAUYEK010000265.1 GCA_030691435.1 Sulfuricella sp.
TCGATCCGCACGCGCCAGACGACACGCCTGACATGTCCAACCTGCGCTACGCCCGCGTCATCATCCTG
Source organism: Sulfuricella sp. (assembly GCA_030691435.1). Taxonomy (GTDB): domain Bacteria; phylum Pseudomonadota; class Gammaproteobacteria; order Burkholderiales; family Sulfuricellaceae; genus Sulfuricella. The sequence continues at coordinate 69 of JAUYEK010000265.1, forward strand.
GCCGATGCGGACGTGGACGGCAGCCACATCCAGGTGCTGCTGCTGACCCTGTTCTACCGCCACTTCCCCGCCCTGATCCGCGCCGGCCGGGTGTGTGTCGCGCAGCCGCCCCTGTACCGGGTGGATGTGCCGGCGCAGGGCAAGAACAAGCCGGCGCGCAAGTTCTATTGCCTCGACGATGGCGAACTGGAAGGCACCCTCGACCGTCTGCGCGCCGACAAGGTGCGCGAGGGGGCGTGGCAGGTGTCGCGCTTCAAGGGTCTGGGAGAAATGAACCCGGTGCAGCTGTGGGAAACCACCCTCAACCCCGATGCGCGCCGCCTGCTGACGTTGCGCACGGACGATTTCACGGGCTACGTTCGTGATGTGTTCAACAAACTGATGGCAAAGTCCGAGGCTGCTTCAAGGCGGGCATGGATGGAAGAGGCGGGGCATCTGGTGGAGGCGGACGAGTGATGTCGGTTAACGTCATCCAAAACGAAGACGACTGAAATGTCCGGTTCTCCCGTTTGGATTTTTTTGCCATGATTTTTTATTCGCTTTCACCTGCCGGATAATTCCGCCGTTGGTGCATGCAGTGGAAGATGGTGCAATCACCGGTGCGATTATGGCGCACAAAAATTAGCGTAAAAGGCACGTGATGGCCGACCGGTAGTTCGCGTGTGCCAGCGACAACGCCGAGACGGCCAGACACAGCAATAGGCGATGCAATCAGGGAATATGCCGCTTCTTCAATAATCTTGCGCATCCGCTTGGCTGCGGTGGGATTGAGCTTGGCATACCAAGCGAGAGACTCTGCCAGTTCGGCGATTGCTTCGGGATGCCAATCAAGCCGCTTGCTTTTCGTTCCGGGCATGACGTTCGATCATGTTGTCGAGCTGCTGCATGGCATCTTCGTGTGAGACACGCTCACCGCTCTGCATGCGCGCCTTAACCGCTTTGATCGCGTATTCGGTCGCATCAAAACCATCGCGTAGCACATGTTTGAGAACGTCTCTAGGTGTGCGTCCCGCCTCATTGGCAAGCTTTTCCAAACGACGTGTGTCAGCTTGAGATAGGGTCAAAGTATCCATGATGCCCTCCATTTAAGGAGTAAGTATAGCGCAGTGCCGCTATTTTTTGCGTCAGGTTATTACGGCGGGAATGCGCTGCACTGTGCGGTACGGGGAGATTTGCTTTTTCTGGCTTCTGCCGAACTTTAGTAAGCGCGGTGTATGCTGCCAGTTAGGGGTGTATTTGGATAAAGCAGGGAATTCCCCTATAGACATGGATGGTTCTATGTTAGAAGCCTCAATTGTAAATTCCGTTCGAGACGGTAAGATGCTGCTCACGATGAAGGAATCGGCGCGTTTCGATTACATGCGGTGGATGATTGGGTATCTTCATCCATGGTTCTCCCGAATGGAGTGGGAAGTGATTGAGGCGGAAGAGGGCTCTGCATTCGTCACCACCGATAGCCCGGTTTCTTTCTACAATCCTGAGTGTCCGCCGCCCGGTGAAGCCGGCGTTGCGCTAGCCGGTACGAAAATATTCTTTCCTCTGAGTTCTCGCCACTTGTTGCTCATGCGGCATCCTGAGTGCCGATCAGAACATACTCTGAAAGTACTTGATGATCCGGTACTTGTCGATGGTGTCATTCCTATCGCGCACGGGGCAGTATGGAACCACGAGGTGGTTACAAGCACAAATTGGAAGTTATCTCAGCTCGCTCATCATTTTGTGGTCGCCGAAAGCGAAACGGAGTTGAAGCAGTGTGGTTGCCTTGATTGGCCTTTCCCCAATGGCGGGCAGCGCGGCTGGAGCAAAGCAAAATCCGGCAATCCATGGATTCCGCGCCACGTTTCATCGAGGCTGCCCCTGACGAATTATTTTTGCATTGACATTCGTACGTAAAGGCGTACGCTAATGCTTTGCTATACGGAGGCATGCATGACAACCATCACAGCAAGTGAAGCACGGTCCAAGCTCTATCGTCTCATGGATGACGCGGCTTCGTCTCACGAGCCCATCCTGATTACCGGCAAGCGGGCAAACGCCGTCCTGCTTTCGGAACAAGACTGGGCTTCGATCCAGGAATCGCTATTCCTGCTGTCGGTTCCCGGCATGAGGGAATCCATCGTCGAAGGGCTCAAAGCCCCGGTTGAGGAGTGCGCCAGGGAACTTGACTGGTGACTTGGCAGCTCGTCTACACGAAACAGGCGCAAAAGGATGCGAAAAAACTAGCGACCGCAGGGCTTAAGCAGAAAGCGCAGGAGTTGTTGGCCGTCCTGATTTCCAATCCCTATCAGAATCCTCCTCCATACGAGAAGCTGGTTGGAGACCTCAATGGGGCTTATTCACGGCGCATCAATATTCAGCATCGCCTGATTTACCAAGTCCTGGAGGGAGAGCAAGTCGTCAAGGTGCTCCGATTGTGGAGTCACTACGAATGATCTCCAAGTGTTCAATCGACTTGCATTGAACACGCGCCTCCGCTAGACTTGTGCAAATTAATGAACAAGTGAGGCGGACATGAAAGTCGTTACCTATTCCCATGCGCGTAATGCGCTCAAGTCCGTATTGGACGGCGTTGTGCAAGACGCGGACGTGACCATTATCAGCCGCCGCGATGCGGAAGGTGATGCAGTGGTGATGTCGCTGGACAGCTACAACAGCATCATGGAGACGCTACACCTGACAAGCAACCCGGCGAATGCGGCGGCATTGGCCCGGGCCATTGCACAGGATAAAGCCGGGCAAGCGCAGGATCATGAACTGCTCCCCACTGATTAACCATGCGCGCCATTCGCTTTGTGCCCGATGCGTGGGACGCTTATCTGTACTGGCAGGATCAGGATAAAAAGACGCTCAAGCGGCTAAACCTGCTGATTACTGCCGCTGCGCGCGACCCGTTCGCCGGGATCGGCAAGCCAGAACCGCTGCGTGGCGAATTGTCCGGCTACTGGTCCCGGCGCATTGATGAGGCAAACCGTTTGGTGTATCGCGCAACCGATACAGAGCTGGTGGTTATCGCTTGCCGCTACCACTACGATGGCTAATTGTAAATTCTGAAACAAGAGAAAAGATGAAGGACGAAATAGATAACATCACCCCCGATCTGTTCGAGCAACTGGAAGCGTTGCCGGACGATGATATGGCGTTTGCCGGGCAGCCCCCCGCACCGCCAGAGCCGCCCGCCGAACCGCCTGCCGCCGAGCCGCAGGACGACCTGGCGGACTATGCCAAGGCGGCCTATCTCGCCTATGCGATGGCGGTGTCCAAGTCGCGCGCCATCCCTGATGTGCGCGACGGCCAGAAGCCGGTGCAGCGGCGCATCCTCTACGCGATGCGCGAGATGGGCAACGAGTGGGACAAGCCGCACAAGAAGTCGGCGCGCATCGTCGGCGACGTGATCGGCAAATACCACCCGCACGGCGACAGCGCGGTGTACGAGGCGGCGGTGCGCATGGCGCAGGATTTCTCGCTGCGCTACCCGCTGATC
>JAUYEK010000234.1 GCA_030691435.1 Sulfuricella sp.
GTTTTGATCCTACTGCTCCCGACCTGCATCTGGGGCACACGGTGCTTATACATAAGCTGCGCCAGTTTCAGCAGCTGGGACATGAGGTCAACTTCCTGATCGGTGACTTTACCGGCATGATCGGCGATCCTACCGGCAAGAACGCGACTCGCAAGCCGCTGACCCGCGACGACGTGATCGAGAACGCACGAACTTACGAGCAGCAGATCTTCAAGATACTCGATCCGGAAAAGACGCTGGTGATGTTCAACTCCAGCTGGATGGCCGAAATGAGCGCTTCCGATCTGATTGGCTTGGCGGCGAAGCACACCGTGGCGCGCATGCTGGAGCGCGATGATTTTCATAAGCGCTACAGCTCCGGCCAATCTATCTCTATCCATGAGTTTCTTTATCCGCTGATCCAGGGGTACGATTCGGTGGCGATGAAGGCGGATGTGGAACTGGGTGGGACCGACCAGAAATTCAATTTGCTGGTTGGGCGCGAGTTGCAGAAGCATTACGGCCAGCCCCCTCAGGTTGTCTTGACCATGCCGATCCTGGAAGGGTTGGATGGCGTGCAGAAGATGTCCAAGTCGTTGGGCAACTATATAGGCATCCATGAACCGCCTAATGAAATGTTCGGCAAACTGCTGTCCGTGTCGGATGATTTGATGTGGCGCTATATAGAATTGCTTTCGTTTCAGCCATTGACTCAGGTGGCTAAGTGGAAAATGGAGACGGAGGAAGGGCGCAACCCACGCGATATCAAGGTGACGTTCGCCCAAGAGATCGTTACCCGCTTTCACAACAGAGCGGCAGCGGAAGCGGCTTTGGCGGATTTCGATGCGCGTTTCAGGCAAGGCGCGCTGCCGGATGAAATGCCGGAGGTCACGCTCATCGGTGGCGCGGATGGGTTGCCAATCAGTCAGGCTCTCAAGCAGGCGGGGCTAACCGCCAGTACCTCGGACGCATTGCGCATGATCGACCAGGGCGGGGTAAAGCTCGATGGCGCGAAGCTGAGCGACAAGGCGCTCAAGCTGAAAACCGGCGAAATAGTGGTGGCACAAGTGGGCAAACGCAAGTTTGCGCGCATCACGGTGAGCTAAACGGGCGACCTCAGTCCGATGCTTTTCAAGGACTTGTAATTTACTTGTAACAAATCTGTCAAAAACTCTTGACCAGCGAATTTGGGTCTATATAATGCGCAGCTTCCTGACGCAGCGCAAACAAGCGCGGTGACGGGAAAGGCGCTAGAAATAAGGGTTTGACGAAAATCTTAAACCCTGTAGAATGCGCCGCTCTCGATAGCGCAAAGCAACGCGGTAACGAGAAGGTGAAGCAAAAGAGTTGTTGACGTTTCCCGAGAACTCTGTAGAATGCGCACCTCGCTTCGGCAAGTCCGAAGCGCCGCTTCATTAGGTTGAAGCCCTGTTCTTTAAAAATATACAGCCGATAAGTGTGGGCGCTTGTTGCGGGCGAGCATCGAATCCTTCGGGGTTTGACGCGCACTCAAAAGTAACAAGTGCTTACATAGAACGAACGTTTTAAGTGAGCATCAAGTAATAAAATTGCAGTGATTAAACTGAAGAGTTTGATCCTGGCTCAGATTGAACGCTGGCGGAATGCTTTACACATGCAAGTCGAACGGCAGCACGGGAGCTTGCTCCTGGTGGCGAGTGGCGAACGGGTGAGTAATACCTAGGAACATGTCCAGTAGTGGGGGATAACGCAGCGAAAGCTGTGCTAATACCGCATACGCCCTACGGGGGAAAGCGGGGGATTCGCAAG
>JAUYEK010000284.1 GCA_030691435.1 Sulfuricella sp.
GCCCAAGTCATGAAGCAGACCAATCAACTCGCCCTGATCCTTTAAACCGACCTTGGCTGCCAAGGACTTCGCAATATCAGAAACCTCAAGCAGATGGCTCTCCAAACTTTGGACGGCCCCATCGGCCTTTCGTTGATGTGCAATGTAGTAAACGGTTTTGCTCATTGCATTTGATGCTCGTGTCTATCGTTCATGCCACCCATGCTAACACCCCCACTGGCTCACCAGATGAGCCTGTGAAGGCCAGCGACCAAAGAAATCATCCTTCCTTTGCATCATTCGCATCCAGGCAGCACTTCTTGTAATTGTTACCGCTGCCACACGGCCAGGAAAGTTGGGCTAAGCCGGTCATGGCGTTTTCTCCTGAATGGGGATGGTGATGTCCAGATAGACCTCAAATTCCATCCGCTGCCACGGATTCCGGCTTTTCTTCAAACGGGTGATGCGCGCTTCCGCTTTCGAGCCCCGATCCATGAAACGCGCCAGGGCAGCGTTGTCGGCACGCGGCACGTAGCCGAGCTTGTGGCCTTGCCATTCGACGCGCACGGCGTTGGGGTCGTGGGAATTGTCGGGTTCGCGGACGAGCTGAAGGGTGTCGCCCACCTTCATTTCGCTCCACAGCCGCTTGCCTTCGTAATAGCGGAATCCAGCCAGTGGAGAGTTTTGCAGCAGGATTTTGGCGTTTGCGCCGGGTTCGGCGGCACAGGCCGGCAAGGAGAAGAAAATCGCAAGCAACAGCGCCGCAACCAGACGTAACTGCATGAACTCTTACCCCTCTCCCCAGCCCTCTCCCGCAAGGGGAGAGGGGGTTATATTGCCTGCTTCTCGAAGAATTTTTCCACCTCGCCAACTTCCCGCGTCCGTTTCATCGGCGGCAGGCTCTGCCAGATGCGCTTGCCATATTGCTTGGTCAGCAGGCGCGGGTCGCAGATCATCAGCACGCCACGGTCGGTTTCGTCGCGGATCAGGCGCCCCGCGCCCTGTTTCAGGGTGATGACGGCATGGGGAAGCTGGTATTCCATGAAGGCGTTGCGCCCTTCCTGGTTGATCTTCTCGATGCGTGCCGCCAGCACCGGATCGTCGGGCGGGGAAAACGGCAGTTTGTCGATAATCACCAGCGACAGCGCCGCGCCGCGCACGTCGACGCCTTCCCAGAAGCTCTGGCTCGCCACCAGCACGGCGTTGCCGAGGCGGCGGAAGCGCTCCAGCAGTTCAGTGCGGGTGCCCTCCCCTTGCAGCAGGAGGGGAAATTCCAGCCCTTCTTTTTCGAATGCTTCCTTGAGCAATTCATGCGCCTCGCGCATGGCGCGCAGGCTGGTGCAGAGCAGGAACGCGCGGCCGCCGCTGGCGCGGATCACCGGCAGCGCGGCCGCCACCACCGCCTCGGTGTAGCCGCGGCTGTTCGGCTCCGGCATACCTTGGGGGGAGTAGAGCACGGCCTGGTTTTCATAGTCGAACGGGCTGTCCCAGAAGGCCGTGGCGGCTTCAAGCAAACCCATCTGGCTTTGGTAATGGCTGAAATCCTTTTTCACGGCGAGCGTGGCGGAGGTAAAAATCCAGGCACGAGTGTGATCGTCGATCTGCTTGCGGAAAATTTCGGCGATGGAAAGCGGGGTGGCGTTGAGTTGCATCGCGCGGTTGAACACCTCCACCCAGCGCACGCTGCCGTTGTTCTCCTCGTCCATCCAGCGCTTGAGTTGTGCTGCGAACTGGGTGCCGCGCTGCCAGCAGTTTTCCAGGCCGGGGCTGCGCTCGGCCTGGGATTCGAGCAGTTTGTTGAGCGCGTCGAGCATGGCCTTGACTTCGGTCAGGGCGTCAGCGAAGCCGTGCGCAGCCTGCGCACCGGCCAGCGGCAGGCGCACGCTGTCCTGAGGGAACACCAGGCGCAGGTCGCGTGCGGCTTTCTCCAGTGCCGCGGCGCCCTCGGGCAGTTGGGCAAAATCCTTGGCCGAAACCATGCCCTCGGCGTGGGCGTCGTGAGCCAGTTCGAGCAGTTGCGAGGTGCTCAGGTTCTCGCCGAAGAACAGGCTGGCGGTTTCCGGCAGCTGGTGCGCTTCGTCGAAAATCACCGTGTTGCTGGCAGGCAGCAGCTCGGCCACGCCCTCGTCGCGCAGCATCACGTCGGCGAAGAACAGATGGTGGTTGACCACCACCACGTCCGCGCCTTGCGCGCGCTTGCGCGCTTCCATCACGAAGCACTCCTTGTGTTGCGGGCAGTCCTGGCCAAGGCAGTTTTCCCGCGTCGAGGTGACGTAGGACCAGATGCCGGCATTTTCCGGCACATCGCTCAGGGCGCTCTTGTCGCCGCTATCGCTACGCTTGGCAAACTTCTCGATTTTCGCCAGGTAGACCGAATCGTCGCGGGTCATGAAGCGCCCTTCGTTCTTGGCGCGCTCAAGGTGAAAATGACAGACGTAATTGGCGCGACCCTTGAGCATCGCTATCGTCACCGGCACCTTAAGCGCCTCGCGCATCGCCGGGATGTCGCGGAAAAAAAGCTGATCCTGCAGAGTCTTGGTACCGGTGGAAATAATCACCTTGCCGCCGGCGAGCAGCGCCGGAGCCAGATAGGCGTAGGTCTTGCCGGTACCAGTACCGGCTTCGGCCACCAGGATTTCGTGCTTTTCGATTGCCGCAGAAATGGTCCGCGCCATCTCAAGCTGCTGGCTACGGACGCGATAATCCTTGAAAGCGCGCGCCAGCACGCCGCCTTCGGCGAAAATGGAATCCAGATCAAGCATGAAGAAGCAGGGTTTGCCAAACTTTGAGGTTGGGTTGAGAACACAATTGTACCAGCAACGCCAAAGCCGCATCCCGGTTCTCGACCGCCGCCCGGCTTAGCGGTTCGCCTAACGCGAAGCTTTCCCCGCGTACCGACAACAAAAATGAGGGGGGAGCCGGCCTCTGGTAAATTTTTTCAAACACATGCAGCACGGCTTCCGGCGACATTTCGTGGGTAGTGTATCTGGCATCCTGCGCCGGCTGGAGGGCGGAAAACAGAAATGGGCTCGGACAGGACACGCTGGCGTCGATAAACAGGGCGAGTTCGCGCCCTTCCAGATCCACCGAGTGCTCGACCTGCAGCTGAAAATCGGTAAGCAGCTCGAATTCTGGCCACTCTGGATGTTGCGCCCGGCTCTCGGCTAGCAGATCAAGCAGTTGCGGTCCAAGCGCATCGTCGCCACGGCTCGGATTGCCGTAAGCAAAAATAAGCAACGGCGCCGTCAAGCGGCACACCGGCCATCTGAATTCTTGTTCAAGCGGTCGATCACATTCCCGCCCGCATCCACCAGCTCCACTTCCAGCGGCATCTTGCCCAAGGCGTGGGTGGCGCAGGACAAACAGGGATCGAAGGCGCGAATTGCCACTTCGATGTGGTTGAGCAGTCCTTCGGTCAGTTGCTGGCCGTCCAGGTATTGCAGGGCAACCTGGCGCACCGCTTCGTTCATGGCGTGGTTGTTGTGGGTTGTTGAAACGATCAGGTTGGCGCGAACGATCAGCTCGTCCTCGTTGATGCGGTAATGATGGATTAGCGTACCGCGCGGCGCCTCGATCACGCCCACCCCGCGCAACGCTCTCTCGCCGGTATTGACCATGTCGGTGCCGAGCAGGTCGTCGTCCAGCAGCAGTTCATGGATGCCTTCGGCGCAATGCAGCATTTCGATCATGCGCGTCCAGTGGTAGGCCAGCGTCGCCTGGGTCGCGCTGCCGCCGTCGAACGCCTTGAAAACCTTGCGTTCCGCTTCGGCCAGCGGCGTCGGGATGAAGTCGCAATTGTTGACCCGCGCCAGCGGCCCAACCCGGTACCAGCCTTCTTCCCTGCCCCGCGAACGGATGAACGGAAATTTCATGTAAGACCAGGATTTTACTTCCTCGTGGATATAGTCCCAATAATGGCTGTAATCAACGTGGTCGAAAATGGACTGATCATGCTCGTCGCGGGCACGCAAGCCGCCATGGTAGAGATCCATGGCGCCATCTTCCCGCACCAGACTCATGAAACTGGAGCGGTAATAGCCGAAGCCATTATGGAAAGCCGGACTGTCGCTATAGACCTTCTTGATCAGTTCCACGCCACCCCTGCTCCAGGCAATGATTTCCGAGATATTCTTCAGCAGATAGTCGCGCTCCTCCAGCGACAGATTCTTGTTCACCCCCCCGGGAATGGCGCCGGTGCCATGCACGCGCTTGCCGGCGGTAATTCTGATCACTTCCTGCCCATACTTGCGCAGAGCCACGCCCTGCCTGGCAATATCCGGATACGCTGCCGCCACGCCGACGATATTGCGCTTGGCGA
>JAUYEK010000296.1 GCA_030691435.1 Sulfuricella sp.
TTCCATGGCTATGACCTGCTGGAGAGCAAGGGTAATGTGCTGGCTTTGTACAAGGATGGCGTGCCGGTGAATGCGCTGAATGAGGGCGAGATCGGCGTGGCGGTGCTGGACGACACGCCGTTCTACGCCGAATCCGGCGGACAGGCCGGCGACTGCGGCGAGTTGCGCAGCGTGCATGGTATTTTCGCGGTGGAGGATACGCAGAAGATTCAGGCCACGGTGTTCGGCCATCACGGTGTGGTGAAGACCAGCAAAATCAGTGTCGGCAATAACGTGTCCGCCAGGGTGGACACCCTGGCCCGCGCCCGCATCATGCGCAACCATTCCGCCACCCACCTGATGCACAAGGCTTTGCGCGAAGTGCTGGGGTCCCAAGTGCAGCAGAAGGGGTCTCAGGTCGATCCGGACAAGACCCGCTTCGACTTCGCCCACCATGCGCCGATGAGCGCCGGGGAAATCCGCAGGGTGGAACAGATCGTCAACGCCGAGATTCTCGCCAATGCGGCCACTCAGACCCGTCTCGTGCCCATCGAGGAAGCCCTGAAAATGGGCGCCATGGCCCTGTTCGGCGAGAAATACGGCGACGAGGTGCGGGTGCTCGACATCGGCAGCTCCCGCGAACTGTGCGGCGGCACCCACGTGGCCCGCAGCGGCGATATCGGCCTGTTCAAGGTGGTGGCGGAAAGCGGCGTGGCCGCCGGGGTGCGGCGTATCGAGGCGGTCTGCGGCGACAACGCGCTGGCACTGGTACAGCAGCAGCAGATGCTGCTGGCAGGCGTGGCCGAGGCGCTCAAGGCCCAGCCGCAGGAAGCGGAAGCCCGCGCCGTCCAGGTTCTCGATCATGTGAAAGCACTGGAGAAAGAACTGGCCCGGCTCAAATCCAGGCTGGCCTCCAGCCAGGGCGACGATCTCGCCGCTCAGGCGGCGGATATCAAGGGCGCCAGGGTGCTGGCGGCGGCCATCGAAGGGGGTGACGCCAAAACCCTGCGCGAAACGCTGGACACGCTCAAGGACAGGCTCAAATCGGCGGCCATCGTGCTGGCGGCGGTGGAGGGCGGCAAGGTGAC
>JAUYEK010000304.1 GCA_030691435.1 Sulfuricella sp.
GGACGCCTTCAATGCCCATGCGTCACCTCCATTACCATCGGGCTACCGTGCCGAACACCGTGCCAATTCAGGCATTCAACGGCAATCGCGGTCGGTCGCATCCCCGCTGCGCGGGGCCCCTGCTTCCTGCTCATGCCGTTACTCCCATTCCAGCGCCCCTTTCTTCCACTCGTAAACGAAGCCGACCACCAGAATGGCAAGGAAAATCATCATGGCGAAGAAACCGAACAAGCCGATTTCCTGCAGCACCACCGCCCAGGGAAAGAGGAAAGCGATTTCCAGGTCGAACAGGATGAACAGAATGGCGACCAGATAATAGCGCACATCAAACTGCATGCGCGCATCTTCGAAGGCCTCGAAGCCGCATTCGTAGGGGGAGTTTTTTTTGTCGTCGGGGCGATGCGGCGCGAGCAGGCCGCCCATTGCCATCGGGATGACCCCAATTGCAAGGCCAACCATGACAAACAGCAAGATCGGAAAATAATTTTCCAGCATGCAGCCCCTCTCCCCTTGAGCCAGGCCGGACACCCCATCATGGCAAGCGCCCCGGCGATGCATCAGTTATTTATTACATACTGATTTAATTATCAGCCGCCTTCAACCAGAAAGGCGAGCTTTTTTTTCAGAATATCTGGTGCCGACGAGCAGACTCGAACTGCCACGGCTTGCGCCACCGCCCCCTCAAGACGGCGTGTCTACCAATTTCACCACGTCGGCATTCTAAAACAGGGTATTACTTCGGGATTTCTCCCGCCTTCGACCCGTCAGCGCCAGCCGGAGCCGGAACAACGGGCACTGCTTGCTTGGCAGCCGCCGCAGGAACAGCAGGCTGCGCCAGGCTATGCGATTCCATCACGCCCACCGGCTTGCTCTTGTGGCTGGAAAAATAGGTCAATGTCAAGCTGGTCAAAAAGAAAACCGTGGCAAAAATCGCCGTGGCGCGGCTCAGGAAATTAGCCGATCCGGAGGAACCGAACAGGCTGCCGGATGCGCCGCTGCCGAACGCAGCACCCATATCCGCGCCCTTGCCGTGTTGCATCAGCACCAGGCCGATGGTGCCCAGCGCCGCAATTATATGTATAACCCAAACCAGTGTTTCCATTGCACCCTCTTACAATTTAGCGTTTTGCCGCGTGGCAGATCGCCAGAAATTCCTGCGCATCCAGGGCGGCGCCGCCGATCAGGCCACCGTCGATATCCGGCATGGAGAACAATTCTGCCGCATTCGCCCCTTTGACGCTACCCCCGTACTGAATCACCAGTCCGTCAGCCACGTCCTTGCTCAGCGACGCAATCTTGCCGCGAATAAAAGCATGCACCGCCTGCGCCTGCTCCGGCGAGGCAGTCTTGCCGGTGCCGATTGCCCAGACCGGCTCGTAGGCCACCACTGCTTTGGACAATGCGGCCACGCCGAATTTCCCGGTCACCGCGTCGAGCTGGCGCGCCACCACGGCTTCGGTCACGCCGGATTCGCGCTCCTGCAGGGACTCGCCTACGCACAGGATCGGCGTCAGGCCGGCCTTCTGCGCCGCCTCGAATTTCAGCGCCACCGTGGCATCGTCCTCGCCGTAAAGGGCGCGACGCTCGGAATGGCCCACCAGCACGTACTTGCAGCCGAAATCCAGCAGCATCGCGGAGGAAACCTCGCCGGTAAAGGCGCCCTTGTCGTGCTGACTCAGGTTCTGCGCACCCCAGGCAATCGCGGTATCCTTCAACAAGGATTGCGCCTGAAACAGATACGGATAAGGCACGCACACCGCGCAACCCATACCCTTCACGCCGACCATGCCAGCGATAACGGCATCCAGCAGCGCCTTGTTCTGCGCCAGGCCGCCGTACATTTTCCAGTTACCCGCAACCAACTTTGTCCGCATTGCCATGTTCTCGTTTAGCAAAGCGCGTCACTTTACCCAATAAGGCGAGACCGGTCAATCGCGATAGGCGAGGATCATCGCCATTTTGTTGTTTATAATGAAATTTGCGTTGCCGCATAATCAAGCATACGATTTGTAATAATTCTGCAACATTGCCGGTTTAGTATTCTGCTTCGGCTTGGGGATTGCTCAGGCTTTTCCAAAAAACCACCTGGAGAACAACTGAAATGAACGCAAAATTTGGCCGAGGCCTGATCGCCTCCCTGACTCTCGCCGCCGGCCTGGGCGCCACAACTACAGCCTTTGCCGTCGACATTACCGGCGCCGGCGCCACCTTCCCCTACCCGATTTACGCCAAATGGGCGGAGGCCTACAAAGCCAAAACCGGCACCAGCATGAACTACCAGTCCATCGGCTCGGGCGGCGGCATCAAGCAGATTCAGGCCAAGACCGTGGATTTCGGCGCTTCCGACAAGCCGCTCAAACTCGAAGAACTGGACAAGCATGGCCTGATGCAATTTCCGGCGGTAATGGGCGGCGTGGTGCCGGTCATCAACCTGGCTGACATTACCCCCGGCCAAATCAAGCTGAATGGCACGGTGCTGGCCGACATCTTTCTGGGCAAGATCAAGAAGTGGAACGACCCCGCCATCGTCGCGCTGAACAAGGACGCCAAGCTGCCTGACGACGCGATTACCGTGGTGCACCGTTCCGATGGTTCCGGCACCACCTTCATCTTCACCAACTACCTGTCCAACGTCAGCCCGACATGGAAGACCCAGGAATGCGAGGAAGCCTCGGTTGCCTGGCCGGCCGGCGTCGGCGGCAAGGGCAATGAGGGTGTGGCGTCCTACGTGAAGCAGATCAAGAACTCGATCGGTTACGTCGAATTCGCCTACGCCCTGCAGAGCAAGATGACCTATACCCAGCTGCAGAACCGGGACGGCCAGTTCGTCAAACCCGACGAGGAGTCCTTCAAGGCTGCCGCCGCCAATGCCCAGTGGGACAAGGCACCGGGCTTCTACGAAATCCTCACCGACGAACCCGGCAAGCAAAGCTGGCCGATCACCGGCGCCACCTTCATCCTGATGCACAAGATTCAGAGCAAGCCGGAAAACGCTGCGGAAGTCCTGAAGTTCTTCGACTGGGCCTATGCCAACGGCGGCAAGATGGCGCTGGAGATGGACTACATCCCGATGCCCGACAGCGTCGTGAAACTGGTCAAGGGCGCATGGAAAGCCCAGATCAAGGATGCCAGCGGCAAGGCAGTGTGGAACTGATTATTTAAGTGCCCTGACAATCGAACCCCGTGGGAACGCGGGGTTTTTTTGTGAGGACATTCAAATTCCGCTTTCGAGGAGCCAAGATGAATATCAATGAAATAATCCACACCCAACTCGAAGCAGCCATTGCCGGTTTGTCCCGCGCCCGTGACAGCATCGCCGGCATGAAACCCGACGAGACTCGGGAAATTGGCCGGCAAATCGAGTCAGCCGCTTTCTACCTGGAGGATATCCAGTATAATTGGGCCTCCGTGGAGCGAAGCCGTGCCGCCCGGCCCGCCTTCACCAAGCCCACTTCGGAGGCTTTATGAACAACCTGAAGAAAATCGAGAAGCGCATTCTGAAAAACCCGGACGAGCCCG
>JAUYEK010000309.1 GCA_030691435.1 Sulfuricella sp.
CCGGATTATCCATTGGAATGTTCGTGCCTGTAGGAGCGCCGCCCCCGGCGCGAATGCGGTCGCAAATCGCGGCGAGGGCGCCGCTCCCTCAGCGTTGTTTTGGCTCTATTTGATTATCTGGGCTAAATTCAAGCGACACGATGGCGCTTCACATCCAGTAACGACTGGTTTGTGGTGTGGTTGACAGCCGGATACAAGTTATTCGTTTGTTCAGGCGAGCGTTATTTCACGCCATTCGCCCTGCGCCAGGCCGGTGAGGGTCCAGTCGCCGATGCGGTGCCGTATCAGGCGCAGGGTGGGGAATCCAACTTTCGCCGTCATGCGGCGTACCTGCCGGTTCTTGCCTTCCCGGATGACGAGTTCGATCCAGCTGGTGGGAATTTGCTTGCGGAAGCGGACTGGCGGCGTGCGTGGCCATAAGCCCGTGGGCTCTTCAATGAGGCGCGCTTCGGCTGGCAGGGTGACGAAGTCGCCCAGATCCACCCCCCGGCGCAGACTTTCCAGCGCGGCTTCGTCAGGGATGCCTTCCACCTGGGCCCAATAGGTTTTAGGCAATTTATGGCGGGGGTCGCTAATGCGGTGTTGCAAAGGCCCGTCATCGGTTAAAATGAGCAGCCCTTCGCTGTCGGTGTCCAGGCGCCCCGCCGGGTAAACGCCGGGCAGGGGAATGAATTCTTTCAGCGTGGCATGCTTGCCGTCGCTGCTGAATTGGGTAATGACGCCGTAGGGCTTGTTGAACAGGATAAGTCGGCTCATGGAAAACATTATATAGGACCAGCCTGGAGCAAACATGATGCAAAAATTTCAGGCTGTTAGCCGTCTCCGGCTTTTTTTCGGTAGACCGAGTCGGGTTCGGCGGGCGGGGCTGCACCTGCACTTCGCAGCAAATTGATTAGATCTTCGCCCACCATACCCAATTCGCTACGCAAGGTTTCCAGTCGTTCAACCCAGATAATCCATTAGAGCCAAAACACCGCTGTAGGAGCGGCGCCAACCCTCTCTCCAACTCTCCCCCAAAGGGGGAGAGGGCGATCGTCCTTCCCCTTCACCCGCAAGGAGTGTCCCCGCCAGGTTCCCGCCGCTTCGCGGCGACCATGGCGAGACAAGGGGAAGGATGGGGATGGGAGTTGGCCGCGATTTGCGGCCGCATTCGCGCCGGGGGCGGCGCTCCTAACAGGCACGAACATTCCAATGGATAATCCGGGTTTAAAATGCCGGAAAAATATCGCCGGATAAGCGGAAAATTGGCCGCGCTCTGATTATTATTTATTTAGATAAATTATGGGGATGAGCTAATATGTGTAGAAATTGGTTTTACATTTTTTGCCGAATTGGTTTACACTTTGAAGCAAGTTCTTAGGTTCTGGTTCCAAGGAGGAAGCATGCGGTTAAACTGGGTGGTGGGATGCGCGTGGTTCATTGCGTCCGCAACAATAGCTGGAGAGATCGGTCAGGCGCAGAGCCAGACGGATCAGGCTGGGGGCATTGCGCTCCAGGCCGAGATCCGGCTCGCGAACGAAGAAGCGTCGATCGCCTTGCGCAATTCCGGTCTCAACCTGCATTCGTCGTCGGCGATGGTTGTGGACCAGAATACCGGCCGCACGCTGTTCGGCAAGAATACCGATGCGCGCATGCCGATTGCCTCCATCACCAAGTTGATGACGGCGATGGTGGTACTGGACGCGCAACTGCCTCTCGATGAAAAAATTGCCATCAGCAGCGAAGACAGGGACTCGTTGAAGGGTACGCACTCCCGGCTCAAGGTCGGTACGACGCTGAGCCGCCAACTGGCCCTGCAACTGGCATTGATGTCCTCCGAGAACCGTGCGGCGGCGGCTTTGGCTCGTGCTTATCCCGGTGGTTTTCCGGCCTTTGTCGCCGCGATGAACCGCAAGGCGGAAAGTCTTGGCATGTCGCATACCCGGTTTGTCGATTCTACCGGCCTCAATAGCAATAACATTTCGACCGCGCAGGATCTGGTTACGATGGTCAACGCGGCCTACCGCTATCCCCTGATCCGCGACATGACGACCACGGGCTTCTATGACGTGGCGATGCGAGGCGGGCCGCGCCGCGTTCAGTTCAAGAACACCAACACGCTGGTGCGAAACAAGACCTGGGAGATCGGGCTTTCCAAAACCGGCTTTATTAGCGAGGCCGGCCATTGTCTGGTGATGCAGGCGAATATCGCCAATAAGCCGATGGTGATCGTGCTGCTCGATTCTTGGGGCAAACTGTCGCGTATCGGTGATGCCCAGCGTATCAAGAAATGGATGGAAAGCAGCAAGGGTTCAAAGCGCCGCTTCAGCTAACAGAACTTTTCAATACAAGGCCCGGCAGGAATTCTGCCGGGCCTTTTTTATTCCTCAGCCCTATGGCGACTGGCTGCGCGCTCTAACGGCTTTCGAGCAGTTCTCCGCCGGCAGCCAGTTCTTCCGCGGTGTTGAGGTTGAGAAAACTCCGTTCATCGTCGAACGGCACTTCGACGCGCCTGAGCATGGATTGCCATTCCCCGACCCGCCGACCACCCTGAACGAGAAAATCTGCCAGGCCGGGCAGCAGGCTGCGCCGGCACAGGCAAACTGCGCGGTGAACCTGCCCGCCGCAAACCGGGACGGCAAGGTCTGCTCCGCTTTCCTCGATCGCGTCAGTCAATCGCCCAACCAGATCGTCAGGCAGAAAAGGGGTATCGCACGGCACGCTTAGAATCAGCGGGTGGGCGGCTTCGGTCATGGCGCGGAGCAGCCCGGCGAGCGGCCCCTGAAAGTCGGGGGATGCATCAGGCAGCACCGGGTGACCGAAGAGGCGGTATTGGTCGAGGTTGCGGTTGGCGCTGACGAACAGCTCGTCGACCTGTGGCGCAATGCGTTCCAGTACCCAGGCGATCAGGGGGCGACCGTTCAGGAGCGCCAGCCCCTTGTCGGTGCCGCCCATGCGCCGACCCCGGCCTCCGGCCAGAATGACGGCGCTAATTTTTTCTGGATTCATTTCGGGTTGGAATTGTGCTGGAACAGCCAATAGCGCTCCAATTTGTCTCCGGGCCGGTTGCCTTCCCAGATTTTGTTCCATTCCGGGCCGGGAGGCGCATCCGGGTTCCTGGCGAAGCCCTGCACCAGCAGCAGATCACACGCTATCCCCTGGTGAGTTTCCGTGCGTCGGGTCAGGATGCCGGCGTAGTATTCCAGCAGGGCGCGCTGCGGCTCGCCCAGTTTGTTGCTGGAAATGCAGGCGTGGCGAGCGGGCAAGGCTTGCTGCAGGGAGGCGATCATGGAACGGTAGCTCTTGCCGGCATCGAGCCAGGGCAGCCACAGTGTCATCATGATCACCCATACCAGCGTGATGCCGGTGGCCGAGTTGAGCACGGCACGCGGATTGCGGGGCAGGGATCTTGCCCAGAAAATGATGACCAGCCAGGCAAGGGTGGCCAATAGCGCAATGGCAAAGTGCAGCGGTTCGAACATCGGGGTGTAGCCCGGTTGCAATCTTAGTAAGTGCTCTGCCCGGGCGGCAGGATGGCCGGAGATCATGGCGAACCAGAAGAACCAGAACACGCCGGCGATAAAGCCGAAGGTCATGATGCTGAACCAGTTCAGCGCGCTGGCCGCGCCGCGGCGTAGGGTGTTGATGCCGGGAGCGGCCAGCAGCGAGAGCGGCAGCAGCATCGGCAGGGCATACAGTTCGCGCGCGTCGGAAGCCAGGCTGAATACCCCCAGCATCACCAGGAAGGTGGTGAGTGCAAGCTGAACCCCAGCTTGCCTGAAGACAGTGCGCCGTCCCTGCCACAGCGTCCACAGCGCAATCGGCAGGGCTGGCCAGGCGAACCAGGGCAGGATCTTGAAGTAATGCAAGTGATCGCTGCCTGGGCCGAGTTTGGCAAATCCCAGGAATCGCCCCAGGTTGTTGATCCAGAACCATTCCCTGAACAGTTCCGGCGAGCGCAGATACAGCAGGGTCGGCCAAACGGTCAGCCACGGCACAGCCGCGAGGAAGGCGATTGCAAGGCACAGCGCGTAATCCCGGCTGCGCCAGTGGCGGAACACGAGCGGCAACAGCAGGGCCGTCAGCCCAATGATCCCGGGTGCGATCAGCCCCTTGGCCATGAAGCCGATACCGGTTCCCGTGCCGATCCAGAAACCTGCCAGCGCGAATCTCCTGCGACTCAGCGCCAGACCATAGATGGCCATGGCGAAGCCGGCCAGCAAGGCGGTGTCGGTAATCATTTCATGGCCACGGATCAGCAGTCCCAGGCAGGCAATCAGGATCAGTACGGTGAGGCGGCCATGGCCCTTGCCCCACAGCTCCCTGCCGGCCAGTCCGGTGAGCAGCAGCGCGAGCGCCATGAAAAAGCCGGTAGTCAGGCGCGCTGCATCATGCAGAGGGAGCGCGAAGGAGAATATTTTCCCGAATAGCGCCGCAGTGATGTAATACAGCGGCGGCTTTTCCATGAAGGGCTCGCCACCCAGGGTCGGCACGATCCAGTCGCCGCTGTGGAGAATATGGTAGATCAGCCCGAAGCTGTAGGCTTCATCGGGTTTCCAGGGCTGATGGCCGATCAGGCCGGGCAGTATCCAGGCCAGGCAAAGCGCGGCAAGCAGGAAGAAGGTTGAACGTGCGCTGGAGTTGGTGAGGTTCGTGGGTGGGCTCATGGAATGTCAGATAATGTTGGCGGCTATTCAATCGTTTTAAGGTGCTGCCCTGCCTGCGGCTCGCCGCTGGGGTAGGCGTGATTCATCAGGCGCAGGTAGCCCTCGGCATTCTTGCCGAGGGGGGACAGGCGCGCCAGGTTGGCGAAGGTTTCCCCTTTTTTGGCGGTGCGGGTGCGTATGAGTGTGGGCTTCGCCAGTTTGCGCTCGGAATCCTGCAAGGCGTGGAAACTGTCGATCGCGGACGATATGGCTGTTCGGTGACGGTTATAGGCGGCCGGAGTTTTTGCGGTGGCGACCAGGATGAAGGCCTGATCCCGGAAAAAGATCGCGCCGACCTTGACCGGTTTGCCCTGGCGAACCCCGCTCATGATGGCGGCGGGCAGGCCGTTGATCGGGGTGGTCTCCAGCTCGTTGCCGGCATCCAGCCGGATACTGCGGCGCAGGAAGTCTGCCGGCGTGCCGCGTGCGGGGCCGGCCAGGTGCAATTCGATCTGCCCGTCGTTTTCCGGGCTGAGGGCGATAACTCTGTCGGGGCTGTTTTTGACTTTCCAGTTGGGCGGGAAATTCAGCCCGAATCCCAAGCCGTCATGCAGGAACCGGCTGTCGCGGATGATGCCCTGGCTGGGGCTGTCGCCGAAAACCAGTCCGTTGATCTGGGCCAGATAGGCGGCCTGGCGGCTGTCTGCCTTGGGCTGGGCCAGGCGGTCGGCCTCGCCGACCATTTCCTTGAACCGGGTGTCGTTGTCGGGGTGGGTGGCGAACAGGCCGTGGTAGCGCCTCGGCTCGCGGCCTTCCCCGCGCGCAATTTCGGCATCGAACAGTTCCTGGTCTTTCAGGACGCCGACCACCTTCACCATCGCCTGCGGGTCGTACCCGGTGCGCGCCAGGTACTCCGCGCCGAGGCGGTCCGCTTCCAGTTCGTGGTCGCGCCCGTAACCTGAAAGCAATGCGTTGCCGAGCAGGTTGAGCAGATCCTGAGCGCCGCCGCGCAATTCCGGCACCAGGATGGAGCCCAGCGCCACGCCGATGCTGGCGGCCATCGAGGCGCTGTGCTGCTGCACGCTGTGGCGCGCGGTAACGTGGCCGATTTCATGTCCCAGCACGGCGGCGAGTTCGGCTTCGGAGTTAAGGTAAGCCATGATGCCGCGGGTGATGTAGATATAGCCGCCGGGCAGGGCGAAGGCATTGATCTCCGGGCTGTCGACCACGGTGAAGTGGTATTCCAGGTTGCTGCGGTGGCTTTTCTGCGCGAGGCGCTGGCCAACATCGTTGACGTAGCGCTGCAGGGCGGGATTGTCGTAAACGCCGTATTCCTTGCGGACTTCCTCTGCACCCTTCTTGCCGGTGCGGACTTCCTCGCTTTCGGACATCATGACGAAATTCTGTCGGCCTGTAACCGGGTTGACGGCACAGTTGGCGAGCAGTCCCAGGCAGAGCAGACCGGCAAACAATCTGGAGGCGAACGTGAATCTCATCACGGTTTATCCTGGGAAAAACAATTGGCCACAGAGGGCACAGAGAACACAGAGGTAAACAATGCGTTGATCACTTTTCCCAGCTCACCCACCAGGAGAGAAGTGCATCACGTTAAAACCCGTGCCATCTCTGTGACCTCTGTGTTCTCTGTGACCTCTGTGTTCTCTGTGTTCTCTGTGTTCTCTGTGTTCTCTGTGGCTTGAGCTGCTTTTTCAGGTTAATTTTAGCCAACCCGGCATAAACAAAAAAGGCAGCCTCAAGCTGCCTTTATGTTGCTGCGTAGCGTCGAAGCTTATTTCATGCCGTATTTCTGGCGGAACTTCTCGACGCGACCGGCGGTATCGATGGTCTTCTGCTTGCCGGTGTAGAACGGGTGGCACATCGAGCAGACTTCAATGCCCAGCGCCTTGCTCATGGTGGAGCGGGTCTTGAACTTTTCGCCGCAGCTGCAAGTCACTTCGATTTCGTTATATTCTGGGTGAATTTCCGGTTTCATGGCTTAAATCCTTGGAATCTGGCGGCTTTTTTTAGGGCCGAATTCTTGAAAAAGAGGGATTATCCTCTAAAAAACGGGCTTTATCAAGTCCGGTTGTTTGCTTATCTGCGGCTGGTTATCCGCGGCGCATCGAATCGAAAAAGTCCGCGTTGTTCTTGGTTGCCTTGATCTTGTCGATCAGAAACTCCGTTGCCTCCAGATCATCCATCGGGTAGAGCAGTTTGCGCAGCACCCAGATTTTTTGCAGGATGTCGGGTTTGATCAGCAACTCTTCCTTGCGCGTGCCGGAGCGGTTGACGTTGATCGCCGGGTACAGGCGCTTCTCCGCCATCTTGCGATCCATGTGGATTTCCATGTTGCCGGTACCCTTGAATTCCTCGTAGATCACGTCGTCCATGCGCGAACCGGTGTCGACCAGCGCGGTGGCGATAATGGTCAGCGAACCGCCTTCCTCGACATTGCGCGCAGCGCCGAAAAAGCGTTTGGGG
>JAUYEK010000311.1 GCA_030691435.1 Sulfuricella sp.
GTGCCATGGGCTACCCGAAACTGAGCTTGAGCAATGAGGCTATCGCAGAGGCACTGGAATCGACCCATGAAACCCTGCGGCAGCAGTACAACGAGAAGCGTCTGGTCATCCGGGAAAAACTGGAGTTCCTGAAAGCCCTCATCCACGACCAGAAAAACTGGTGGCACCGATCGCCCGCACACGCAGAAGCCGCCAGCAACTTCCAGGTGTTCATGGACAACATCGAGCATAATTTCGGCGACAACTCGATGTGTTACGACCTGATCAATTCAAGCGCCAACAAGACCAAACGGCACGCCGGGATCGTCGAAGCCATCGCCCGCTATGCCGAAGACGGCAAGGCCTGGAGTGAGATGCTGGCGCGGGCAACATGATCTATTGCGCCAAACAGATGCCGCACAGTTCATGTAGGGCGTCAATAAGCGAAGCGCATTGCGCCATATGTTGCTCGAATACGGCGCACTGCGCTTCGCTTATTGACGCCCTACGTCTTAACTGGGGTTTTTAGCATGATCTACCGCGTCAAGCATCTGCTGCACAGGAACCGGTACAGGGAACAATTTGCCCTGCTGGACGGGCTGCTGCGCAACCAGACCCTGACCCGGGAACAGCTCCTCGACAAGCAGCAGAAAGACCTGTCTGCCATCATCGATCATGCGTACGCCAACGTGCCTTTTTACCGGGAGAAATACGCTCAAGCCGTCAGAAATGAGGCGAACGAATTTGCTGTCAGCCGCCTGCCCATCCTGCACAAGGACGAGGTCATCCAGCACCGGGATGAGATGCTGGCGGGGGATTTTGACAGGAACCAGTTGAGGATCGGCAACACCGGCGGATCGACCGGCAAACCGGTGTCATTTTATTACGATGCTCACAAAAACGAGCTGATGCGCGCAGGCATGTGCAGAAGCTACATGGGGTCGGGGTGGAAGCCGGGCCAGAAAATCCTGAATTTCTGGGGCGCCAGGCAAGACATCAAGGGCGGCAGCAGCTTCGGCAAAATCGTCAACGATGCCATTGCCGCCGAGAAGACCATCGCCGCGTACGAATACACCGAAGCCCAACTGCATGACTGGGCCAGCACCATCAGATCGTACCAGCCGGTTCTGCTGCAAGGCTATGCCTCGATCCTGGCCGAACTTGCCCGATATGTCATCGACAATAAAATCAACATCACCAACACGCTGCTGGGCGCATTCTCCACCGCCGAAGTGCTGTATGGCTGGCAGAGGGAGTTGATAGAGCAGGCCTTCCAGTGCAAGGTGTTCAACCAATACGGCAGCCGGGAGATCCCCAATATCGCGTGCGAATGCCGGCACGGCAACCAGCACGTCTTCACCGACATGGTTTACCTTGAGTCGCTGAACATCGACCATGAAGACCGGCTCATCATCACCTCGCTGACCAACCGGGTGATGCCATTCATCCGCTATGAGATCGGCGACTCGGGCAGGCTGAAGGAGGGGATTTGCGCCTGCGGATCGCCGTTCCCGATGATGGAAATGGGGCTGTGCCGCAGCAACGACATCATCAAGACCCGGAGCGGCAAGAGCATTTACCCATCGTATTTCATCCACCTGCTGGATGGGCTGACCGACATCAAGCAGTATCAGTTCATCCAGAGCGAACCGGACAAAATCACCCTGAACCTCGTCTCGCCGCCCGGATTGAGCGCTGAGACCCTAAACTCGCTCAGAGCAAGCGTCCGCAGGGAGGTGGACGAGAATATGGTGCTGGAAATCAATGCTGTCGATGAGATCAGGCGCACCATTTCCGGCAAGCACCGGTTTGTAATCAGCCACGCCGCCTGACGGCCTTAGGAAACCCGATGAAAAATCTTCCCCGCCACGCCATGCTCTGTTTTTCCCTGGCGTTGCTCTTCGCCTCCCCCGCCCCGGCCTACGAGATGTTCTTCCCCGGCAAAACCATCACCGCCAGCGGCACGGTACAGGTGCTGTTTACGCCCGGGGACGACGCCGCCGGCCAGATTGTGTTGACCATCGAACAGGCGCAGAAGCAGGTGCTGGTGCAGACCTACAGCTTCACCAGCAAGGAAATCGCTCAGGCCTTGATCCGGGCGAAGCAGCGCGGCGTGGATGTTCAGGTCATCGCGGACGCGGAACAGATACTAAGGATGGAAGGGCGCGGCAAGGTGGCGACGGTTGCGGACGGCGGTGTACCGGTGTTCGTCGACAGCCAGCACAGCAGCGCCCACAACAAGGTAATGGTGATCGATGCCGGCGCCGCCAACCCGGTGGTAATCACCGGCAGCTTCAACTTCACTCATGCCGCGCAACACCGCAATGCGGAAAATTTGCTGCTGTTCCGAGGCAACCGGGAACTGGTCAAAGCCTATCTCGACAATTGGCGGCGTCATCGCGAGCATTCGCAGCCACTGGCAAAGTAAAAACAGCGCGTAGGCTGGGATGAGGGTACCGAATCCCAGCGTTTTGCCAGGCAACCTGCTGGGGTGCGCTTCGCTTACCCCAGCCTACGCGCTGCCGCTAACCCAACCTACATGACTCCGCGTCCTCTGCGGTTCGCAGCTTTTATTTCAACGCCACCTCGATCCGCTCGCACAGGGTCTTCAAAATCTTGATGCGGGCAAAATTCTTGTCGTTGGCCTCGACCAGGATCCATGGTGACATTTCCGAGCTGGTGCGATCCACCATGTCGCATACCGCCATCTCGTAGTCCTCCCATTTCTCGCGGTTGCGCCAGTCCTCGTCGGTAATCTTGAAGCGCTTGAAGCCGGTTTTCTGGCGCTCTTCGAAGCGCCTGAGCTGCTCTTCCTTGCTGATGGAGAGCCAGAACTTCAGCACTACGGTGTTGTTCCGCACCAGCTGCTCCTCGAAATCGTTGATCTCGCTGTAGGCGCGCATCCAGTCGACATTGGAACAGTAGCCTTCGACCCGCTCCACCAGTACGCGGCCGTACCAGGAGCGGTCGAAGATGCTGACCCGCCCCTTGCGCGGCACATGGCGCCAGAAGCGCCACAGGTAAGGCTGGGCGCGCTCCTCCTCGGTGGGAGCGGCAATCGGGGTAACCTGGTACTGGCGTGCGTCGAGCGCGCCGGTGACGCGGCGGATACTGCCGCCCTTGCCGGCGGCATCGTTACCCTCGAACACCACGATGACGGTGGTCTCCTTGAATTTCGGGTTGCGCGTCAGCAGGTTGAGCTTGCCCTGGTATTTTTCCAGATCAAGGTCGTATTTCTTCTTCGTCAGCTTCTGGTTGAGGTCGAGGGTTTTCAGAATATGCAGATTGTCGATCGAAGGCAGCAGCGGCGGCGCATGGGCATCATGGGACGCCTCGACCGCGTCGAGGCGCTTGCGGATCGCCTCCAGGATGACTTTCCCCACCGTCAAGCCGCGGTAGCGCTCATCCTCGCCCTCGACGATCATCCATGGCGCTTCGGCGGTGCTGGTCTGGCGCATGACGCGCTCCGCCACCTTGCGGAACTTGTCATACATTTTGAAGTGCATCCAGTCGCGTTCGGTCACGCGCCAGCGCGTCTTGGGGTTCTTTTCCATGGCCTTGAGGCGCTTTTCCTGCTTGTCCTTGGACAGGTGCAGCCAGAATTTGAGGATCAGCGCACCCTCGTCGTTGAGCATTTTCTCGAAGCGCACAGTGCGCTCCATGCTTTGGTCCAAGTCGGCATTCTTGGTTTTGCCGAACACCCGGTTGAGGATCGCCCAGGTGTACCAGGAGCCAAAAAAGATGCCGACCTTGCCCTTGGGCGGCAATGCGCGCCAGAAGCGCCACATGATCGGACGCTCCAGCTCCTCGTCGGAGGGGTTGCCCATGCCGTGGCTCTGGATGTAGCGCGGATCCATCCATTCGTTCAGCAGGTTGACAGTCTCGCCGCGACCGGCACCGTCAACACCGCCGATCAAAATGATGACCGGAAAGTTCGCCGCCTTCGCCAGGTCGAGCTGGGCTTCAAGCAGTGCCTCGCGCAGAGCCGGCACTTCCTTATCGTAGGTGGCTTTATCGATTTTGTGGCCTAGTTCAGCTGACTCAAACATAATTCATGGCACCTCTAAAAATCCAGATTTCATCCCAACTGCTGCGTTGCGGGAAAAATTTCTTGCTTACATATCAACCATATGCTGCGCGGCGAAATTTTTTCCGCGCCTTGCATTTGGGCGAACTCTGAATTTTGAGAGGCGCCTGTCAAGCCAGCCAGATCAGCGAGGCCATGCGCCCGGTAGCCTGATCTCGGCGGTAGGAGTAGAACTTCTGCGCATCGGTGAAGGTACACAGGCCGCCGCCGTAAACCCGTTCCACGCCGAGCAGGGCGAGGCGCTGGCGCGCCAGGAGATAGATGTCCGCCAGCCATTTTTGAGTGCTGAGTCCTGAGTCCTGAGTGCTGAGTGCTGGAGTAGGCACAAAAGCCTTTGCGGCCTCCGGATCATGTGCCATGAACGCCTGCCTGACCTCATCGCCCACCTCAAAAGCCTGCGGCCCGATCGCCGGGCCGAGCCAGACTAGCAATCGCTCCGGTGCGACGTTCATCGCCTTTACGGTGGCTTCCACCACGCCGCCTACCAGCCCGCGCCATCCGGCATGGGCCGCGGCCACCACCGTGCCGGCTTCGTCGCACAACAGCAGGGGCAGACAATCCGCCGTCATCACCGCGCAAACTTTGCCCGCCTGCCGGGCCAGAGCGGCATCGGCATCCGGCACGCCAACCGTACGGTCGGCATCCGCGACGAGATTGCCATGCACCTGTTTCAGCCAGACCGGGTCGGCGGGAAGATTCGCGCGCAGCAACGCCCGGTTCCGCTCCACGGCAGCAGGGTCATCGCCGACATGGTCACCCAGGTTGAGAGATGCATAGGCGCCGACGCTCACCCCGCCGGCGCGGGTGGTCTGCAAGGCACGCACATTGGCCGGCGCCGGCCAGTCGGGAATCTCATTCATGCCGCAGAACTCTCAGCAAATCCGCCATGTCCTGCGGCAAGTCCGCCCACCATTCCATCGCTACTCCGCTGACCGGGTGGATCAGCCCGAGCCTTTCTGCATGCAGTGCCTGCCGCCCCAGATTCCTGACGACATCGCTCAGGAGCGGCGACATATTCAGCGGTCTGCCGCCATAAACCGGGTCGCCCGCCAAGGGGTGCCCGATGGACTGCATGTGTACCCGAATCTGGTGCGTGCGGCCGGTTTCCAGACTGCAACGGATCAGGGTGTGGCGGTCGAAGTGCTCCAGCACGGCGTAGTGCGTTACCGCCGGCTTGCCGTTGTGAACTATCGCCATTTTGACACGCTGACTGGGATGCCTGCCGAGCGGCGCATCTACCTTGCCGTCACGAGCCACCAGCCCCTGCACCACCGCCAGGTAATCGCGCTTCACGCTACGAGCCTGAAGCTGGCGCACCAGATCGGTCTGCGCGGTCAAGGTTTTGGCCACCACCAGCAGGCCGCTGGTGTCCTTGTCGAGGCGATGGACAATGCCGGCGCGGGGAATGCACGCCAGCTGCGGTGCATGGTGCAGCAGGGCGTTCAGCAGGGTGCCCTGCCAGTTGCCGCTGCCGGGGTGAACCACCAGCCCGGCCGGCTTGTTGACCACCAGCAGCGCATCGTCCTCGTACACGATGTCGAGGGCGATTTCTTCCGCTGCATAGGGAGTTTCGGATGGATGCAATTCCGGCTCGACCCTCACCTTCCCACCGCCCCACACCGCCTGTTTGGGCGCGACGCACTGGCCATCGAGCGTGACGCGTTTGTCCTTGATCCAGGTTTGCAGGCGGCTGCGGGAATAATCCGGCAACAGCTGCTGCAAAGCCTGATCGAGGCGCAATCCGGTCATTTCTGGCGGAATCGTCAAGTTGATGGGGGCCGGATTTGGGTTATAATCGGGCGGATTACCACTTGCGCCCTGCTGGGCATCGGATATTGTCATGAGGCTTAGTTTAGCGTTAATTCTTGCATTGTTGATAACCGGCTGCGGCCTGCTGCCGGAAGTCCAGGATGAAACCAAGGGCTGGTCAGCCCAGAAACTCTACGCCGAGGCCAAGGATCAAATGTCCGACGGCGGCTATGAAAAAGCCATTCAGTACTTTGAAAAGCTGGAGGCGCGCTACCCCTACGGCCGTTATGCGCAGCAAGCCCAAATCGAGGTGGCCTACGCCTACTACAAGGCGAACGAACCGGCCTCCGCCCTAGCAGCCTGCGACCGCTTCATCAAACTTCACCCCAATCACCCCAACGTGGATTACGTTTATTACCTGAAAGGGCTGGTGAACTTCAATGACGACCTGGGGCTGCTTGGCGCCCTGGCGGAAAAGATTGCCGAAACCTCGGAAACCCTTGCCCCCCTCGCCAAGCAGGACATGAGCGAACGCGACCCGAAAGCATCGCGCGAAGCCTTTGAATCCTTCAAGGAGCTAACGACCCGCTTCCCCGGCAGCAAATACACGCCGGATGCCATTGCCCGCATGAAGTACCTGGTCAACGCCCTCGCGTCGCATGAAGTTCACGTGGCTCGTTATTATTACAGACGCGGCGCTTATGTTGCCTCCGTCAATCGCGCTCAGACCGCGATGCAGCAGTACCCACAGGCACCCGCCACCGAGGAGGCTCTGACTATCATAGTAAAAGCCTACGATGCGCTCGGCATGAATGACCTGCGCGACGACACCCTGCGCATCATGCAAAAGAACTTCCCCAACAGCCGCTTCTTCGCCATCATAAAGAAGGCGGAAACGCCGTGGTGGAAAATCTGGTAGTTAAGGCGAGGGGCTAGAGGCTAGTGGGTGTCGTCGCTACGCGCCGGGGTTTTACCAGCCTCTAGCCCCTATCTCTCAGATCGCCGCTTCGTCGGTTTCGCCGGTGCGGATACGCACCACCTGCTCCACGCTGGTGACGAAAATCTTGCCGTCGCCGATCTTGCCGGTGCGCGCCACCTTGATAATGGCATCGATGGCGGCCTCCACCTGGCTGGCTGCAATCACCAGTTCGATCTTGACCTTGGGCAGAAAGTCGACCACGTACTCGGCGCCGCGGTAGAGTTCGGTATGCCCTTTCTGCCGACCAAAGCCTTTCACCTCGGTCACGGTCAGGCCGGTCACGCCAATTTCGTGCAGTGCTTCACGCACTTCATCGAGTTTGAATGGCTTGATAATCGCTTCAATCTTTTTCATTTTCCACTCCCGCTTGTTATGACCCCTATTCCAGCCAGGGACGATACTTCGATGTAATCGGATAGCGCCGGTCCTTGCCGAATCCGCGCGGCGTGACCCGCACCCCGACCGGCGCCTGGCGTCGCTTGAACTCGTTGTTATCGATCAGCTTCACTACGCGGCGCACATCCTTTTCAGCGTAACCCTGCGCGATGATGTCATGCGGACACAGGTCGCGTTCGACATAGGCTTCCATGATGGCATCCAGAATTTCATACGGCGGCAAGGCGTCCTGGTCGGTCTGGTTGTGGCGCAGTTCGGCGGACGGCGCACGGGTGATGACCCGTTCCGGGATCACCTCGCCGAGGCTGTTCCGGTAGCGTGCCAGGCGGTACACCATGGTTTTCGGCACGTCCTTGAGTACCGAGAATCCGCCGGCCATGTCGCCGTACAATGTGGCGTAGCCCACCGCCATTTCGCTCTTGTTGCCGGTGGTCAGAACAATCGAACCGTATTTGTTGGACAGCGCCATCAGCAAGGTTCCCCGGATGCGGGCCTGGATGTTCTCTTCAGTGGTATCCAGCGGCAAGTCGTCAAACTCTTCCGACAAGGTTCTGAGAAAAGCGTCGAATGCCAGCTTGATCGGCAACTCGCTGTAGCGAATCTGCAGCCGTTCCGCCATGATCTGCGCGTCCTGCAGGCTCATGTCGGCGGTGAACTCGGAAGGCATCATCACCGCCCGCACCCGTTCCGCACCTAGCGCATCCACCGCTATCGCCAGCGTCAGCGCGGAGTCGATTCCCCCGGACAGTCCCAACACGATGCCGGGAAACCCGTTTTTCATCACATAATCCCGCACGCCCAGGCACAATGCCTTGTAAACGGACGCCTCGATCGGCAGCTGCGGAATGACCTCTCCCTGCTGCGGCTGATCCTTGTCAAGCTCAACGATGCGCAAGGTTTCCTCGAATGCCGGGAGCTGGTGTACCAGCACACCCGCGCCGTCCATGACGAAAGAAGCGCCGTCGAATACCAGTTCGTCCTGACCGCCGACCAGATTGACATAAAAAACCGCCAAACCGCACTCGCCGATCCGCTCACGCACCGCCTGGTAGCGTGAAACCTGCTTGTTCATATGATAGGGAGAGGCGTTCAGCACCAGCAGCACGTCGGCGTTGGCGTTGAGCGCGCAAGTGGCGGCACCCTCTTCCCAGATATCGGCGCAGATGTTGATGCCGAATTTGATGCCCTCGGCCTCGAACACGCACGGCTCGGTACCGGGCGAGAAATAGCGCACTTCGTCAAACACGGAATGGTTGGGCAATATCTGCTTGTGATAGGAGCTGACGACCTTGCCGTCGCGCAGCACCGAAGCGGCGTTGTAGCGTTGGTCGTCCACCTGCTGTGGATGACCGATCACCAGGGTGATCCCTTGTATCTCCCGTGCCAAGCCGAACAGAGCCTGGTCGCAAGCTTCATAGAAACCATCGCGCAGCAGCAGGTCTTCCGGCGGATAACCGGTCATGGCCAGCTCGGGCGTAACCATCACCTGCGCGCCCGCTGCCTTGGCGCGATTAGCATAATCGAGTATTTTCGCGACGTTACCGGCGATATCTCCGACGATGCAGTTAATTTGGGCAATCGCAATTTTCATTATTTTTTCTTTAAACTTTATTACTTATCGCCTCGACCACCGCTTCGCCCAGCCCCGCCGGCGATTTCGCCACCACCACGCCGACCGCCTCCAGCGCGGCGATCTTGTCCGATGCCAGGCCCTTGCCGCCGGCGATGATCGCGCCGGCATGGCCCATGCGCTTGCCTTTCGGCGCGGTCTGGCCGGCGATGTAGGCGGCCACCGGCTTGGTGACGTGGGCCTTGATGTATTCCGCCGCCGCTTCCTCGCGGTTGCCGCCGATCTCGCCGACCATGATGATGGCTTCGGTCTCCGGGTCGTCCTGGAACATTTTCAGGCAGTCGGTGAAGTCCAGCCCCTTGATCGGGTCGCCGCCGATGCCGACGCAGGTGGACTGGCCCAGCCCGAGCTTGGTGGTCTGGTAGACGGCCTCGTAGGTGAGCGTGCCGGAGCGCGATACGACGCCGACACGGCCCTTCTTGTGGATGAAGCCGGGCATGATGCCGATCTTGCACTCTTCCGGGGTGATGATGCCGGGACAGTTGGGGCCGATCAGGACGGCGTCGCAGGCCTTGAGCGCGGCCTTGACGTTGAGCATGTCGAGCACCGGGATGCCTTCGGTGATGCAGACGATGACCTTGATGCCCGCGTCCGCCGCCTCCATGATGCCGTCCGCCGCGAAGCCTGGCGGCACGTAGATCACCGAGGCCGTCGCGCCGGTCTCGCGCACCGCGTCGCGCATGGTGTTGAATACCGGCAGGCCGAGGTGGGTCTGCCCGCCCTTGCCCGGCGTCACGCCGCCGACCATCCGGGTGCCGTAGGCGATGGCCTGCTCGGTGTGGAAGGTACCCTGCTTGCCGGTGAAGCCCTGGCACAGGACTTTGGTATTTTTGTTGACGAGAATACTCATGATTAACCCTTAAAATCCACCACAGAGGCACAGAGGCACAGAGAAAAGCAGATCTTGGAAGTTCTCTGTGCCTCTGTGTCTCTGTGGTAAAAAAGCTATTATTGCACCGCAGCCACGGCGCGCTTGGCCGCGTCGGTCAGGTCGCTGGCGGAAATCACGCCGACGCCGCTTTCGGCCAGCATTTTCTGGCCCAGCTCGACGTTGGTGCCTTCCAGACGCACGATCACCGGCACTTTCACGCCGACTTCCTTGACTGCGGTGATGATCCCCTCGGCGATGATGTCGCAGCGCATGATGCCGCCGAAGATGTTGACCAGGATGGCCTTGACGTTGGCATCGGAGAGGATGATCTTGAACCCGGATTATCCATTGGAATGTTCGTGCCTGTAGGAGCGCCGCCCTCGGCGCGAATGCGGCCGCAAATCGCGGCCAACTCCCATCCCCATAACCTTCCCTTGAAGGGGAAGGGACGATCGCCCTCTCCCCCTTTGGGGGAGAGTTGGAGAGAGGGTTGGCGCCGCTCCTACAGCGGTGTTTTGGCTCTAATGGATTATCTGGAATGAACAAGAAACTGATCATCACCCTATGCGCAGCCCTGCTGGCCGGCTGCGGCGACGGTGCCAAAGCGCCGGAAGTTCAGGGCAAGGGCCTGCGCCAGTACGACAGGAACGTGCTGGCGCGCGGTGAGCGGGTATTCCTGACGAATTGCGCGGTGTGCCACGGCAACGGCGGCGAAGGCAAACCCGGCTGGCAGCAGCCCGGCCCGGACGGCAAGCTTCTGCCCCCGCCGCTGGACGGTAATGGCCGGGTTTGGCGCCTTTCCAGCAGCCAGATGAAACAGTTCGTCCACCAGGGCAGTCCTGATGGACGAGCCAACATGCCAGCCTGGCAGGGCAAGCTGTCGGAGCAGGAGATCGACGATATCGTCACCTGGATCACCTCGCTGTGGTCGGATGCCATTTACCTGCAGTGGGTTACCCAGGTGGAGCAGGCTCAAAATTAATGGGAACTTGCAATTGAGGAAAGATGTCATATTATTAGCAATGATTCCCAATTACGGCGTTTTCTGCCCGCATTCTCGCAAGAATGAAATCAGGGGGTGGCTGGAGCGAATGATCGGCAGCCATAGCGACCGAAGTGAATTTTCAGGGCAACGAAGGACACCATACATGATGTACGGCTACGACCATGGCGCTTGGATGTTCGGGGGCTGGCTTGGCATGCTGCTGGTCTGGCTGGCGCCCATCGTTCTGTTGCTGGCAGCCATCAAATATCTGGTCGCCGGCTCCAAACCAGGTGGGCACGGCAAAACCCCGCTTGAAATCCTGGAAGAGGCGTATGCCCGCAGAGAAATCAGTCGCGATGAATTTTTGCAAAAGCGCGACGACTTGAAGAAGCAGCAAGAGCAACCATGAAGAGGTTCCTTCAACCTTAACCAGCAAGGAGAAAAAGCCATGAAGACGATCAATACGCTACTGTTCGCAATCCTCACCGCGCTTGCCTTGAGCGCGCCCTATGCCATTGCGGACGACGCACACCATCCCGATCAACCTAAACCCCAAGCCGCCACCACTGCGGCGCCTGTTGCTCCGGCTAGCGCGGATAAATCCGTGCGAACCATGAAGGAAAATACCAGGAAGATGCAGACGCAACTGGACAAAATCGGCCGCGCAAAAAATCCCGGTGAGCGACAAAGGCTGTTGCAGGAGCACATGCAGGCCATGCGGGAAAACATGATGCTCGGCAAGGGCATGATGGGCTGCCCCATGATGAAAGGCGGGATGATGGGTGAAGGCATGGGAATGGGGATGATGGGCGGCGGCATGGGCATGATGGGAGAAGGGAAAGCCGGAGCGCCCCCCGATGCCATGATGAACCGGATGAACATGATGGAAAAACGCATGGACATGATGCAAATGATGATGGAGCAGATGACGAAATCGCAAGCCCAGCCAATGCCGGCCAAATGACCGGCCAGCACATGCGGATCATTGATGTCGCCACGCAGGGCGTGGAGCTGGATTTCGACAGCGCCCGCGCCATGGCCGGCCTGCTCGCCGGGAAGTCCATGGCAGACGTGATGATGGTGGCATGGTATGACGGCGCGACCGGCAAGGGACACCCCGACGCCAGTGAATGCACGGATCAGCCCGGATGGCTGGCCTATGCGGAAAGCCACGGCGGTGAACTGAGGGTAAACATCAATCACCACGAATATGTTTTCATTTTCGCGTCGTCAGCATAGGGGGAGGTACATGACAACCGATCCGGTATGCGGCATGACGGTGGACGAAAAGGCATCGGCGGGGACCGCCGTTTACGCGGGCGCGACCTACTATTTCTGCTCGGAAAACTGCCTGCGCAAGTTCGAGGACAATCCAGCCGCTTACGTTGATGCCGGCAGCCAGGCGCACGCGGGTCACGCCCATGCCATGCCCGTCGCGCCAGCCGTGGCAAAAAAAGACATGGCCAAGGACCCGATCTGCGGCATGGTGGTGGACAAGTCCACCGCGCTCAAGACCGAGCGCGCCGGAAGGGCTTATTACTTCTGCAGCGCGGGTTGCCAGCGCACCTTCGAATCGCCCGAAGCCGAACTCAAGTCCATGCGCACCCGCGTCGCGATCGCCCTCAGCGGCGTGCTGTTCCTGGCCATGCTGCGGGCCGGCGCTTTCCTCGCCCTGGCGACCGGCGCCTCCATCGTCAGTTGGGCGCCCATTCCGCAGCTTCCCTGGTTCACCTGGGGAATGTGGCTGTTTCTGCTGGTCACGCCGGTGCAGTTCATCGGCGGCTGGAGTTTCTACAAGGGCGCGTGGAACGCCATCCGCACCCGCACCATCAACATGGATTTCCTGATCGCGCTGGGCACGTCGGTGGCGTATTTCTACAGCGTCGCCGTGGTGTTTTTCCCCGATGTGTTGCCGGTCAAGGTCGATGAGCGCGAGGTGTATTTCGAGGTTTCCGCCGTGATCATCGCCTTCGTGCTGCTCGGCAAGTACATGGAGGAGATGATCAAGAAGCGTTCCTCGGCGGCGGTGCGCAAGCTCATGGATCTCAAGCCCGCGCAGGCGCACGTGCTGCGTGACAACACGGAGATGGACGTGCCGGCCGAGTCGGTGATG
>JAUYEK010000317.1 GCA_030691435.1 Sulfuricella sp.
CAGCCGCCGATCAGAACAAGCGCCCTTCACGTTTGCCCCCTCTCCCGCCCGCGGGAGAGGGTTGGGGAGAGGGCTACCCGCTTGCGAGTGAGGGTTGCGCGACAGGAGTTTCAACGCCAGCCAGGGCGTGACGATGAAGGCGATGGCAAGGGAAATCAACATGCCGATGCTGGCGTTGATCGGGATCGGGCTCATGTACGGCCCCATCAGGCCGGAGACGAAAGCCATCGGCAACAGCGCCGCAATCACGGTCAGGGTGGCGAGTATGGTCGGGCCACCGACTTCGTCCACCGCCTCGGGTATCACCTCGGTGAGCGGCTTGCCGGGTTCCAGTTCGCGGCGGCGGTGGATGTTTTCCACCACCACGATGGCGTCGTCGACCAGGATGCCGATGGAGAAAATCAGCGCGAACAGCGACACCCGGTTGAGAGTAAAGCCCCACGCCCAGGAAGCGAACAATGTCGCGGCCAGGGTCAGCAGCACCGCCACGCCGACGATCAGCGCCTCGCGCTTGCCCAGCGCCATCAGCACCAGCAGCACCACGAAAGCGGTGGCGAAGGCCAGCTTGCCGATCAGCTTCTGCGCCTTGTCGTTGGCGGTTTCGCCGTAATTGCGGGTGACCGTGGCGTGGACGCCGTCGGGAATGATGGTACCGTGCAACTGCTCGATGCGCTTGATGACGCGCTCGGCGACATCCACCGCGTTCTCGCCCGGCTTCTTCGAAATCGCCAGGGTCACCGCCGGAAATTCACCCTTGCCGGCAATTTTCTTGTCGGCCGCCGCCGGGCCGGTGCCCAGCCAGACATAGCGGCCGGGCTGGTCGGGGCCGTCCTCCACCCGCGCCACGTCGGTCATGAATACCGGCCGGCCCTCGGCGACACCCACCACCAGCTGCTTGACGTCCGCGCTGCTGGACAGGAAGGTGCCGGTCTGCACCAGCACCTCGCGGTTGTTCTCGACCAGCGTGCCGGAAGGCTGCGAAGCGTTGCTGACCTGCAGGGCGTCGCGGATATCCTGGGCGGAAATACGGTAGGCATTCATCCGCTCCGCATCCATGATCACCCGCACCACGCGGTTCGACCCGCCGATGGTTTTCACTTCGCGCGTGCCCTTGATCCGCTTCAGCTCGATTTCGGCGGCATGGGCCACCTGCCGCAGCTCGTAGGCGCCGCGGGCGGCGTCCTCCGTCCACAGGGTCAGGCTGACGATCGGCACGTCGTCGATGCCGACCGGCTTGATGACCGGCTCGCCCACGCCGAGATTGGGGGAGACCCAGTCGCGATGCGACTGGACGGTGTCGTACAGGCGCACCAAAGCCTGGGTGCGGTCCTCGCCCACCTTGTATTGCACGGTGAGCACCGCCATGCCGGGGCGCGAAACGGAGTAGACGTGCTCGATGCCGGTAATCAGCGACAGCACCTGCTCGGCGGGCGTCGCCACCAGGCTCTCCACGTCCTTGGCGGAAGCGCCGGGAAAGGGAATGAATACGTTCGCCATGGTGACGTTGATCTGCGGCTCTTCCTCGCGCGGCGTCACCATCACGGCGAACAGGCCGAGCAGGAAGGCGATGAGCGCGATCAGCGGCGTCATCTGCGACTGCATGAAGGCTTTGGCGATACGACCGGAGATACCCATATTCGGTGAGGGGTGAGGGGTGAGGGGTGAGGAGTTGGACTCCGGCATGGCTTGGTCCTTACTCTTCACTGCTTACCCTTCAAAACCATCCCCGCCTTGACCGGCTCCAGCGCCACCGTTTCGCCGGCGGAAAGCCCGGCCAGGACTTCGACCATGCCGTCGGCCGCCGACTCGCCCAGGCGGATCTGGCGGAATGTCACGCCGCCTTTCGCGTCGACCACGTAGACGGCGGTCACCTCGCTCCGCCTGACGACGGCTGGCACGGGCACCAGCAACTTCTTCGCCCGGCCGACGGAAAAGTGAGCGCGCGCAAACATGCCGGGGTAAACATCGCGGATATCTTCGGGCAAATCGAGACGCACGCGGGTGGTATGGGTTTTAACGTCGGCGGCGGGCAGGAGGGTCACCGCTTTGGCCGTGACCCACTTGTTGAAGGCGGGAAATTCCACCTGGGCGCGGGCGGAGCGGCGCACATCCGCCAGCTTGTACTGGGGGATGCTCGCCACCACGCGCAAATCCTTGGGATCGAAACCGGTCATCAGCGCCTTGCCGGGACTCGCCATTTCCCCCTGTTCGACATGGCGAAGCGCGACCACGCCGCTGTAAGGCGCCATCACCGCAGTGTAGCCCCTGGTAGTGGCAGCCTGCCCCGCGCTCGCCTGGGCCGCCGCCAACTGCGCCTCGGCCGCCTTGTAGTCCGCCTGCGCCTTGTCGAGGGCGGCCTGGCTGACGAATTTCTGCGCCAGCAGCTGCCTGGTGCGCTCATAGTGCTGGCGGGCATTCTGCAAATTGGCGCGCGCCTGGGCCACCACCGCCTCGCTGCCGGCGACTGCCTGACGGGCTTCGCTCTCGTCGATGCGGACCAGCACCTGGCCCTTTTGCACGGTGTCGCCGACGTCGAAATTGACCTCGACGATACGGCCGGAAATCTGGGCCGCCACGGTGGACTGCTTGACCGCCTCGACCAGCGCCTCGGCGGCGTAGGTCTGGTCCACCTCACGGTACTCTACCGTCGCAATGGCAAAAGGCAACGCCGCCTGAGCCAGCGGGGCCAGCACCATTCCCAACAAAATCCAGACAGGTTTCAGCACACTCGACCCCAAAAAAAGTATTAGTATATGCTAATATGCTTTATTATATCAAGCCGCGAAGCGGACTTGCAGAGAATGCCGCGCAACACTTAGATAGCCCACCCTACCAAGACTTGTGCATGTAGGAGCGGCGCCCTCGCCGCGATTTGCGGACGCATTCGCGCCGGGGCGGCGCTCCTACAGCGATATTTTGGCCCTAATTGGACAACCCGGGTTGGATATAGACCTTACTTGGCGAAGCCGCAAAAAACATCGCGCATCAGGCTGATCAGCTTCAGGGTGCGCGGATCGCCGACCCGGTAAAACACTCGATTGGCATCCTTGCGCGTGCGCAGCACACCTTTGTCGCGCAAAATCGCCAGATGCTGGGAAATATTGCTTTGGGATGTACCCACGCTTTCGACAATATCCTGCACGCTGACTTCCCTGTCACCCAGCACGCACAGGATTTTCAGACGCAGCGGATGCGACATGGCTTTCATGGCGCGGGACGCCTGCTCAATGTGCTCTTCCTTGTCAATCAATTCAACTGGATTAAGTTCCATCTGCTCGCCTTCATTTAAGCTATATTTCAGGATACTGAGGTAGATTAATGAATTAAGTATAATGCGATTATTAGTAAAATATAATAAAATTATGATCCTTCTCCTTTGAAATCACAGCGAGCCAGAAAATTCCAGCATGAAGGTCACCCCCGTTTTACTCATTATCCTGGACGGATTCGGTTGCAGCGAAAGCCAGGATAACAATGCCATCGCCAGCGCGCGCAAACCCAACTGGGATAAACTCTGGCAAACCTGTCCCCACACCACCATCAATGCGTCCGAAGCGTCGGTGGGATTGCCGGACGGGCAAATGGGCAATTCCGAGGTGGGCCACCTCAACATCGGCGCCGGACGTGTCGTCTACCAGGAATTCACTCGCATCAATCGCGCCATCAGCAGCGGCAGTTTCTTCGCCAACCCCACCCTGACCCAGGCAGTGGAAACCGCCAGGAGCAGCGGCAAAGCATTGCACATTATGGGATTGCTGTCCGATGGCGGGGTGCATAGCCACGAGACACACATCCACGCCATG
This sequence comes from Sulfuricella sp., assembly GCA_030691435.1. GTDB lineage: Bacteria > Pseudomonadota > Gammaproteobacteria > Burkholderiales > Sulfuricellaceae > Sulfuricella. Next base: position 3,804 of record JAUYEK010000317.1, read on the forward strand.
CTCGAAATGGCCGCACGCGCCGGGGTGGAGAAAATCTACCTGCACGCCTTCCTCGACGGCCGCGATACGCCGCCAAGAAGCGCGCAGGATTACCTGCGCCGGCTCCAGGAAAAGTGCGTCCAGCTCAAGGTGGGTCAAATCGCCTCGATCATCGGCCGCTACTACGTCATGGACCGCGACAAGCGCTGGCTGCGCGTCAAGGCCGGCTACGACCTGCTCACCCAGGGCAAGGCGGAATTTCAGGCGGAAAGCGCGGAAGCGGCTTTGGCGGCAGCCTACGCCCGCGACGAAAACGATGAGTTCGTCAAGGCCACGGCCATCGTTCCGCCCGGCGCACAGCCGGTGCGCATGGAGGACGGCGACGTGGCGGTATTCATGAACTTCCGTTCCGACCGCGCGCGCGAGATCACCCGCGCCTTCATCGAACCCGGCTTCGACCTGTTCGAGCGCGAACATGTCCCGCAACTCGCCGCTTTCTGCACCCTCACCGAATACAGCAAGGATTTCGACGTGCGGGTGGCTTACCCGCCGGAACAGATCCGCAACGGCTTCGGCGAATACATCTCCAACCTGGGGCTGAAACAGCTCCGGATCGCGGAAACCGAAAAATATGCCCACGTCACTTTCTTCTTCGATGGCGGAGAGGAACGCATCTACCCGGGCGAAGACCGCGTCCTGGTGCCCTCGCCGGACGTTCCCACCTACGATCTGAAGCCGGAAATGAGCGCATTCGAGGTCACCGACAAGCTGGTCGAAGCCATCGAAAGCCGCAAGTTCGACGCCATCATCTGCAACTACGCCAACGCCGACATGGTTGGCCATACCGGCGTGATGTCCGCGGCGGTCAAGGCAATAGAAACGCTGGACCAGTGCTTGCACAGGGTAGTCGAGGCCATGCAGCAGAGCGGTGGAGAAGTGCTGATTACCGCCGACCACGGCAACGCGGAAATGATGGCGGATGAAAACTCGCATCAAGCTCATACTGCCCACACCCTGAACCGGGTGCCCTTCGTGTACGTCGGACGCAAGGCACGCCTGGCCGAAACCGGCGCGCTCGAAGATGTCGCCCCGACGCTGCTGAAAATCATGGGACTGCAGCAGCCCGCGGAAATGACCGGCCACCCCCTGATCGAATTCGAATAATCCTATAAAAAACAATTCAGCCACGGATTAACACCGATATACACAGATTATCAATGAGTTACCATTCTGATCTTAATCACCTTTTGGGTGAGTCAAAAATATTCAACAACACATTGTTTTATCTGTGTTAATCCGTGTTCATCTGTGGATAAAAGCGGTTTTTAGGGTAATGTCGGCCCGAGCAATTTTCGTTGCCGTAGGGCTGGCTTGCGCGTTAGCCGCTCACGCCGCGCCGAAAGACGATCTCTCCGGCCTGCGCGAACGCATCAAGTCCCTGCAAAAAGAAGTCGAAAGCGCGGAAGGCAAAAAGACCGATGCCACCGATGCGCTGAAACAGTCCGAGCAAGCGATCAGCACGGCCAACCGGCGGCTGCGGGAACTGGCGCAGCAGCAGGAAAGCGTCGGCGCCACGCTGAGCCATGTGCAACGCGAAGGCCGCGACACCCAGGGCAAAATCGGCAATCAGCAGGCCCTGCTCGGCCAGCTGCTCTCCCACTACCACCTGCACGGCCAGCACGACCCCCTGAAAATCCTGCTCAACCAGCAAGATCCCAACCAGCTTGCACGCCAGCTGCACTATTACACTTACCTATCCCGCGCGCGCGCCGCCCTGATCGAAAGCTTGCGCGCCAACCTGGCGCATTCCCGGAAGCTCGCCCAGCTTTACCAGGAAAAAAGCGCCGAACTGGAGCAGGTAAAATCGGAACAGGCGCGCCAGAAAGTTCAGCTGGAAAAGGACAAGGAAGCGCGTAAAACAGTGCTGGTCCGCATCAACCAGAAAATAACCGGCCAGCGCCATGAAATCGGCCGCCTGCAGCGTGACGAAAAACGCCTGACGCAATTGATTGAACGCCTGAGCAAGCTGGCGCAACCCAAGAAAAAAAAGAGCTCCCCTGTGTACAGCCGCAGCCAACCCACGGCCGAGCCCTCCGGTGGCGCGCTCCATCAGCTCAAAGGCAAGCTTCATTTTCCGGTGCGCGGGGAACTTGTCAACCGCTTCGGCAGTCAACGACAGGATAGCGGCGCAACATGGAAAGGGTTGTTCATCAAATCGGCAGCGGGGCAGGACGTCAAATGCATCGCCAATGGGCGGGTGGTATTTTCCGACTGGCTGCGCGGCTTCGGCAACATCGTCATCGTCGACCATGGCGACGACTACATGAGCCTCTACGGCAACAACGAAACCCTCTACAAACAGGCCGGCGAAACTGTTCGGGCCGGCGATGCCGTCGCCGCAGTGGGAAACAGCGGCGGAATTGCGGAAACCGGTTTATACTTTGAAATGCGACATAAAAGTCGGCCCTTCGACCCGCTGGGCTGGGTCAAGCTGAATTAAACCAAAAAAGCAGTTCAGCCACGGATTAACACAGATTTGCACAGATTATCAATGAATTACAGCTCTTGCCCCAATCACCTTCTGGGTAACGGGAAAACCATCTGCAATACATTGTTTTATCTGTGTTTATCTGTGGATAAAAGAGGTTTTTAAGTTAAATAGATTTTTGAGTGAACGAGGATGAATGTAATGCGCGGCAAAATGCAAAAAGCAAGCCTGATCTTTTTTGGCGCCGTCATCGGCGTGATGATCAGCCTCAATTTCTCCGCGGTAGCCAACAAGGATGCCGTCAGCCCGCTGCCGATCGATGACCTGCGCGCCTTCACCGAGGTCTTCGGCAAGATCAAGAGCGACTATGTCGAACCGGTGGAAGACAAAAAGCTCATCACCGAAGCGATCAACGGCATGCTCGCCGGCCTCGACCCCCATTCCGCCTACCTTGACGCCGATGCGTTCAAGGATTTGCGAGTCGGCACCCAGGGCGAGTTCGGCGGCCTCGGCATCGAAGTGGGCATGGAGGACGGCTTCGTCAAGGTGGTGTCGCCGATCGAGGACACGCCGGCATTCTTGGCCGGCATAAAAAGCGGCGACCTGATCATCAAGCTGGATGAAACTCCGGTCAAGGGACTGACCTTGAATGAAGCGGTCAAACGCATGCGCGGCAAACCCGGAACCAAGATCACCCTCACCGTGATCCGCAAGGGCGAAACCAAACCCCTGATCATCACCCTCACGCGCGCCGTGATCAAAATCCAGAGCGTAAAATCGAAACTGGTCGAACCGGGCTATGGCTATATCCGCATCACCCAGTTCCAGGAGCATACCGGCGAGAACATGGCCAAGGCACTGGATACGTTCTACAAGCAGAACAAGGAACCACTGAAGGGGCTGGTGCTGGATCTGCGCAATGATCCGGGCGGCCTGCTCAACGGCGCCGTCGCAGTTTCCGCGGCGTTCCTGCCGAAAGATGCGCTGGTGGTATATACCGAGGGCCGCACCGAGGACGCCAAGATGAGGCTGACGGCAAACAAGGATAACTACCTGCATAGCGCCGCGCAGGAGGATTACCTGAAA
>JAUYEK010000323.1 GCA_030691435.1 Sulfuricella sp.
AGAAGCCGGCGCAGATGGCCGGTTTTATCGCAAAGGGCATGGACAGACATCCTTTGTACGATTTTGTAAGTTAAATTGGGGAGTCGCCAAGTGGTAAGGCACCGGATTTTGATTCCGGCATTCGTAGGTTCGATCCCTACCTCCCCAGCCAGTTGTAATCCAAACCGGTAGGGACGGCGCATGCGTCGTCCCTACGTTTGTTTTTAAGGGCGCATCATGGCATACGGCAGCATGATGGTTTTCACCGGCAACGCAAATCCCCGGCTTGCCGAGGAGGTGGTGAAACATCTCAATCTTCGCCTCGGGCGAGCAACGGTCGGTCGTTTCAGCGACGGCGAGGTGATGATCGAGATCCTCGAAAACGTGCGCGGCAAGGATGTATTCGTGCTGCAGTCGACCTGCACGCCGACCAACGATACCCTGATGGAAGTCCTGGTGATGGTGGACGCGCTCAAGCGCTCCTCGGCCGGACGCATCACTGCTGCCATTCCCTACCTGGGCTATGCGCGCCAGGATCGCAGGCCGCGCTCGGCACGCGTGGCGATCACGGCCAAGGTGGTGGCGAACATGCTCACCAGCGCCGGCGTGGATCGCCTGCTGACCATGGACCTGCATGCCGACCAGATTCAGGGCTTTTTCGATATTCCGGTGGACAATGTCTATGCCGCGCCGATTCTGCTCGGCGACGTGTGGAAACAGCATTACGAGAACCTGATCGTGGTCTCGCCCGACGTCGGCGGCGTGGTGCGTGCCCGTGCATTGGCCAAACGCCTTGACGTGGATCTGGCGATCATCGACAAACGCCGTCCCAAGCCCAACGTCGCCAAGGTGATGCACATCATCGGCGACGTCCGGGGCCGCACCTGTGTGCTGATGGACGATCTGGTCGATACCGCCAACACCCTGTGCGAGGCCGCTTTGGCCTTGAAAGAGCACGGCGCGGAAAAAGTGGTGGCGTACTGTACCCACCCGGTGCTGTCCGGCGCGGCAGTGGAGCGCGTCATGGGTTCGCATCTGGATGAGCTGGTGGTGACCGACACCATCCCGCTGCGCGAAGAAGCCAGGAATTGCAGCCGCATTCGCCAGCTTTCCGTGGCCGAACTGATGGCCGAAACGATGCGCCGGATCAGCAACGAGGATTCGGTCAGCTCGCTGTTCATGGAATAATTTTTTGCGGAGCCGGTTTTATACCGGCTCCGCGCAAACCGAATGCTGCCTGGTCGCGGGCGGCATTTTAACTTTAGGAGCATCACATGAAAATCGAAATCAGCGCAACACCGCGCACGCTTCAGGGAACGGGTGCGAGCCGCCGCCTGCGTCGCACGGGTCGCATTCCAGCAGTGGTTTATGGTGGCAGCAAGGATGCTGTAGCCATCGAACTGGACCACAAAGAAGTGTTTTACAAGCTGAAGAGCGAGTCTTTTCACGCCACTATCCTGACGTTGAACCTCGACGGCAAGAGCGAGCAGGTGCTGCTGCGTGACTACCAGATGCACCCGTTCCGCCCGGTGGTGATGCACGTGGACTTCCAGCGCGTTAACCCGAACGAGAAGATCCACATGAAGGTGCCGCTGCATTTCGCCAATGCCGACATCGCTCCTGGCGTGAAGCTTTCTGCCGGTATCGTCAGCCACATCATTACCGAAGTGGACGTGGCCTGCCTGCCGAAGGACCTGCCCGAGTTCATCGAAGTGGATCTGTCCAACCTGGCTGCCGGTCACTCGATTCACCTGTCCGAGCTGAAACTGGCCAAGGGCGTCGAACTGATCCCGCTGACCAAAGGCGAAGATCTGGCTGTGGCGACGATCACCATTCCGCGCGGCGCTGTGGAAGCGGCGGCAGCGGCAGAGGCAGAGGCCGAAGTCAAGGCATAAGCGAACTTCGCAGCTTGTAAGGAGCCCGTCGAGCATACGACCTTTATGGGGTGCGCTCGGCGGGCTTTTTTATCTATAAAAACAATTCAAGCCACAGAGAACACAGAGGCCACAGAGATGGCGAGGGTTTTGGCGTGATGTATTTTTCTCCTGGGGAGTGAGCCAGAAAAAGTGATCAACGCATTGTTTTGCCTCTGTGTTCTCTGTGCCCTCTGTGGCCAATTGCTGTTATTAGGTTAATTGCGGGACGGGAAATGACGACAGGAATCCGCCTGATTGTGGGCTTGGGAAATCCGGGACGGGAGTACGAGGCCACTCGGCACAATGCCGGTTTCTGGTGGGTGGATGCCGTGGCGTCGGGAAAATCCGCCAGCTTCAAGCCTGAAAAAAAGTTTCATGGCCTGGCCGCACGGCTTGCCGTCAACAATCGCGAGGTCTGGCTGCTGAAGCCGGAAACCTTCATGAATCTCAGCGGCCGGGCCGTCAGCGCACTGGCCGGTTTTTACAAGATCACGCCGGACGAAATACTGGTGGTGCATGACGAGCTCGATTTGCCGCCGGGCACGGTGCGGCTGAAAAAAGGCGGCGGTCATGGCGGCCATAACGGCCTCAAGGACATCATCGCCCAACTCGGCACGCCGGATTTCTGGCGTCTGCGCCTGGGCATCGGCCATCCCGGCGACCGCGACGCAGTGGTGAATTTCGTGCTCAATGCGCCGCATCGCGCAGAGCAGGAACTGATCGAGGCCGCCGTCGATGCCAGCCTCGCCGGGCTGCCGCAACTGCTGTCGGGGGATTTCCCCGCCGCGATGATCAAGCTGCACACCAAACCCAAGTGCGGGTAGGATGGGTGGAGCGTAGCGATACCCATCAATCATCACTGCAAAAGTGATGGGTATCGGCGCAAGCGCCTCCACCCATCCTACGCGCCGTTTTAAGTTGAGGTATCCATGAGCAAGCTGACCTTGGACCTGATCCTCAAATCGCAGGGCTTCGGCACCCGCAAGTGGTGTCGTCAGCTGGTCAGCGAGGGTGAGGTGTCCATCGCCGGTGAAAAGGTTACCGACCCTCGCGCCGCTTTCGAAACGACCGGCCTTGAGTTCACGCTTTTCGACGAATTGTGGGTTTACCGCGAGCATGTCTATATCGCGCTGAACAAGCCCGCCAATTTTGAATGTTCCAGGAAGCCCAGCCACCATCCCGGCGTGCTGACCCTGTTGCCGGAACAGTTTACCTGGCGCGATGTGCAGCCGGTAGGCCGTCTCGACCACGACACCACCGGGATATTGCTGATGTCGGATGACGGCGCCTTTATTCACGCCCA
>JAUYEK010000324.1 GCA_030691435.1 Sulfuricella sp.
TTGTCTTTTGATTGGTAGGAAAGATTTTGTTCGGTCGGGCGTATGAATAACTACGCCGCTCCTTCACAAAACTTCCCTACCAATCAAAATCCTGCGCGATCATCACGCGAACTTAAGAAACAGTCGGACTAAGCGGGAAAAGGCTGGCGGTTTCCCGCCAGCCTGATCTCGGTACAGCAGTGCTTACTTGACTTCGCAGGTCGCGCCAGCTTCGATCAGCTGCTTGGCAACAGCGTCGGCATCAGCCTTGGAAACGCCTTCCTTGACAGCCTTGGGAGCGCCGTCCACCAGGTCTTTGGCTTCTTTAAGGCCGAGACCGGTGATGGTGCGAACGACTTTGATGGTGTTCACTTTGTTGTCGCCGGCGCCAGTCAGAATGACGTCGAATTCGGTTTTTTCTTCGGCAGCGGCAGCAGCGGCGGCCGGAGCGGCAACTGCAACAGCGGCAGCAGCAGCGGAAACGCCAAACTTCTCTTCCATGTCCTTGATCATTTCGGACAGATCGAGAACGGTCATGCCAGCGATTGCGTCGAGAATTTCAGCTTTGGAAATAGCCATGATTTAACAACTCCTGAATAAATAATTTGAAACTGGATTTAAGATTGGGTTGTAGCTGTTTATGCAGCCTGCTTTTGGTCGCGCACGGCAGCAAGTCCACGTACGAACTTGGTCGGCACTTCGTTGAGCGTACGCACAAACGTCGCGATCGGCGCCTGCATCGTACCCATGAGCCTGGACAGCAATTCGTCGCGGCTCGGCATGGTGGCCAGGTTTGCGACATCCTTGGAGGACATCACAAAATTAGCCATGGCACCGGCCTTGATCACGAACTTGTCATTGCCTTTGGCAAACTCATGCAGCACTTTAGCCGCCGCAACAGGGTCGCTGGAAATGCCATAAGCAAGCGGCCCGACCAGATGGTCAGACAACCCCGCAAATGGTGTTTCTGCAACGGCACGACGCACCAGGGTGTTTTTCAACACGCGCAGGAAAACGCCGGCTTCGCGAGCCTTGGCACGCAGCTTGGTCATGTCTTTCACTTCCATGCCGCGATACTCAGCCACCACGATGGTCTGAGCACTTGCCAATTGCGCGCTCACTTCCGCTACAACTGCTTTTTTCTCTTCAAGATTCAGACTCAAGGTCTTCCCTCCTTCCGTTAAAATTAGTCCCGGAACCGGGTTGGTTTCCCGCCCGATAACCTGGACTTACCCACGGCGACCTTCATTCAGGAGAAATTTTCGCTGACAAGTCGAATTGTCGGCAACAATTTTCAAAACCCGTCTGGGCACGCCATCTGCGTTGGGCAGAGCTGCAATGGG
>JAUYEK010000338.1 GCA_030691435.1 Sulfuricella sp.
CCGGTGGGGTTGCCGGGCGAACAGGCATAGACCAGCTGGGTGCGCCGCCAGATTTCCTCCGGGACGCTGGAAAAATCCATGGCGTAGCCGTTTTCCGGCGTGGTGTTGAGGAAATAAGGCGTAGCTCCGGCCAGCAGCGCTGCGCCTTCGTAAATCTGGTAGAACGGGTTGGGGCAGATGATGACCGGCTTATTGCGATCGTCGCGCAGCGGCACTTCGTCCCCCTCTCCCGCAAGCGGGAGAGGGCCGGGGAGAGGGCTACGATTGGGGTTAATTACTGCCTGGGCGAAGGCGAACAGCGCCTCGCGGCTGCCGTTCACCGGCAGAATCTGGGTATTCGGGTCGAGCGGCGGAATGCCGTAGCGACGCTCTATCCAGTTGCCGATAGCCTGACGCAGCGCATCGCTGCCCTGGGTTGTGGGATAATTGGCCAGTCCGTCCAAGTTTTCAGCCAGCGCGCGGCGGATGAAGTCGGGCGTGGCGTGCTTCGGTTCGCCGATGGAAAGATTGATCGGGCTGTAATCCGGGTTGGGCGTCACGCCCTTGAACAGGTCGCGCAGCTTCTGGAACGGGTAGGGGTGGAGCAGGTCGAGGTTGGGGTTCACAGTTTTCGGGACGGTAACGTTTCTAGATGCACAACATTATAAACCTAATAAACGCTATTATCCACGGATGAACACAGATTAACACAGATAAAACAAATGGTTGAGCATGATCCGTTAGCCACACGAAGGGCGGACTACACACTTTATAACCTATTGATAATCCGTGTACATCCGTGATAATCCGTGGATAAATTGCTTTTTACAGAATAAAGGCTCGCTGCGTGGCATCCAAAGAAAAACTTCTGGCCATTTCCGGTCTGCTCTCGGGGGCGATCATCTGGGGGCTGATTTGGTACCCTTACCGGCTGCTCGAACAGATGGGTGTTTCCGGCGCACTTTCCAGCTTCGCCACCTATTTGATCCCGCTGCTGCTGGGCTTCACGCTGTATTCCGAGCGTTTGCGGCTGCGACATTTCCCCCCGATTCTGCTGCTGATCGGGCTGACGGCGGGCTGGACCAATCTCGCCTACGTGCTGGCGGTAATCGACGGCGAAGTGATGCGGGTGTTGCTGCTGTTTTATCTCTCGCCGCTGTGGACGGTGCTGCTGGCGCGCCTGCTCCTGCACGAACGCCTCCGCTTTCATGGCTACCTGGTGATGGCGCTCTCTTTTGCGGGCGCCGTGGTGATGCTGTGGCGACCGAGCCTGGGACTGCCGCTGCCGCAGAATACGGCGGAATGGATGGCGCTCTCCGCCGGGTTGACGTTCGCCGCTACCAATGTGCTGTCGCGCCGCGCCGAGGCATCCGATATCTGGCTTAAATCGCTGAGCGTATGGGTCGGCGTAAGCGTGCTGTCGTTGCTGGCGCTGATCTACCAGCCCGCCACGCTGGCGGCTTTGCCGGTTTTGCCTTTTTCCGGATGGGTGTGGCTGCTGCTGGTCAGCATCCTGATTTTTACCGTGACCCTGACCGTGCAATACGGCCTGGCGAGGGCGCCTGCCAACCAGGCGATCGTGATCTTCCTGTTCGAGCTGGTGGTGGCGGCGGTAGCGAGCTACCTCCTTGCCGGCGAAGTGATGACGGCGCAGGAGTGGCTGGGGGGCTCGATGATTGTGGCCGCCAGCCTGTTTTCGGGCAAGCTGGAGGGGTCGGCTGGTAGTCAGTCAACATGAAATGTCGCCATCGTAGGTCGGGCTTCAGCCCGACCTACAT
>JAUYEK010000341.1 GCA_030691435.1 Sulfuricella sp.
CGCAAATTACGCCGATACTTGCTATTCAACCGCGGTGACAGGGAAATGCGCGACCTCGTTCAAGTCAGCCCAGGCAAGCCGCACGCGCATCGTCTATCAAGGCGCGAATGATGGCATGCTCCATGCGTTCAACGCCTCCAGCGGCGCGGAAGAATGGGCTTATATCCCCAATCTGCTGATGTCCAGCCTCAACAATCTTTCCAAGAAATCAGGCTTTGTACACAAATACTACGTCGATGGAACGCCAGCCAGCGGCGATGTTGACTTCAGCAACACCGATGGCGTGACCGGGAATCCCGATCCAAGCTGGAAAACCATCCTGGTGGGCGGATTGAATAAAGGCGGGCGTGGCTATTATGCATTGGATGTCACCACGCCCACCGCAGCCGATGAAGCCACGGCAACACAAAAAGTTCTTTGGGAGTTCCCCAACAGCGCCACCCACGCTACGGTAAAAACCAATATCGGCTATGGTTTTGGCAAACCCATTATTGTCAAGACCGCCGGGTATGGCTGGGTTGCGCTGGTAACGTCGGGCTATAATAATGGTGCCGACACGAGCGGCGATGGCCACGGCTACCTGTTTGTACTGAATGCCAGAACCGGCGCTCTAATTGAGGCAATCGACACCGTGGTTGGAAGTTCTGCCGATCCGAGCGGCCTTGCACAAATTGCAGCCTATGTTGAAAACAGTGACATCGACAATACCGTCACTTATGTTTACGGCGGAGATACCAAGGGTAATGTATGGCGGTTTGACCTAACTGCAACCAATTCGAATTCATGGGGCGTTAAGAGACTCGCTGTGCTTAAGGATGCCAGCAATAATACTCAACCCGTGACCACTGTGCCCGAACTGGCCAAGATCACGATCAACGGCGCAGACAAGCGGTTTGTCTATGTCGGTACGGGCCAGTACCTGGGTGACACTGACGTAGCAACCACAGGCACGCAAACCATGTATGGTTTGATAGACGATCTCAGCAGCCCGGCTGGAAGCACGCCTGTAATCGCCGATCCAACACGCAACAGCCTGCAGGTGCAAACACTGACCGCAAGCGGAACAACGCGCACCGCAACGAATACCACTGTTGATTTCGCCACCAAAAAAGGATGGTACGTGGACATGCCAGCCAGTGGAGAGCGCATCAACACCGATCCGGCCATCGCACTGGGGGCGCTGGTGTTTGCCAGCAATATTCCCAGCAGCGATGTTTGCACGCCCGGCGGCAGCAGTTGGCTTAACATTCTCGACTACAAGACAGGCGGAAAATTAACGGGCTCAACCGTGACCTGGTCGTCCACTTACCTGGGCAATGCCCTTGCCAGCCGGCCAGTCCTGATTAAATTACCCAGTGGCGTGGTAAAGGCTCTGGTTCGGAAATCGGATGCCAGCACTATCACCACGGACGTTCCCTTGCCATCGAGCTCAACAACGGGCAGACGTGTTTCATGGAGAGAGCTGCTCGAATAATTAAGGGGTAGCGCAGAGCCCCCACGGGGGATACAACTCGACAGAAATGGGCTTGTACGGCCCCTTCCCGATTTTCACAATCGGGCCAGGGCCTTGGGCAGCGGGAAAGTGATCTTTTCTTGAATGCCGGGCAACGATTCGACTTGCTCAGCTCCTAACGACTGAAGCCGTTCGATCACTTCCCGCACCAGCACCTCCGGGGCGGAGGCCCCCGCAGTAACACCCACTTTCCGTTTGCCCTGCAGCCAATCAGGGTCGATCTGGCCGGCGTTGTCCACCATCCAGGCATCCACCCCCATGTTCTGCGCAACTTCGCGCAGGCGGTTGGAATTGGAGCTGTTGGGCGAACCCACCACGATCACCACGTCGCACTGCTGCGCCAGCTTTTTCACCGCGTCCTGGCGGTTTTGCGTGGCGTAGCAGATGTCGTCCTTCTTCGGGCCGCTGATACTAGGAAAGCGCTGTTTGAGCGCAGCGACGATGCGGCTGGCGTCGTCCATCGACAGGGTGGTCTGGGTGACATAGGCGAGGTTGTTTTCGTCGCTAACGTGCAGCCCGGCCACGTCCTCCGGTTTTTCGACCAGGTACATTCCGCCCGCCGCCTGGCCCATGGTGCCTTCCACCTCGGGGTGACCCTTGTGGCCGATCATGATGATTTCCTTGCCCTGCTTGCGCTGCCGCGCCACTTCCAGGTGCACCTTGGTCACCAGCGGGCAGGTGGCGTCGAATACCTTCAGGCCGCGCGCCTCGGCTTCCTGGCGCACGGCTTGCGAAACGCCGTGGGCGCTGAAGACCAGCGTGCTGCCGGACGGCACTTCGGCGAGATCCTCGATGAACACCGCGCCCTTGGCGCGCAGACTCTCCACCACGAACTTGTTGTGGACGACTTCGTGGCGCACGTAAATCGGCGCGCCGAACAGCTCCAGCGCGCGCTCCACGATCTCGATGGCGCGGTCCACGCCGGCGCAGAAGCCGCGCGGGTTGGCGAGCAAGACTTCCATATTTATCCTATAAAAAACAGCCCCGGATTAACACAGATATACACAGATTATCAATGAGTTACCATTCTGATCTTAATCACATTTTGGTGAGTCGAAAATCTTCAACAACACATTGTTTTATCGGTGTTAATCCGTGTTCATCTGTGGATAAAAACGATTTTTAAGTTTATTCCATGATTTCCAGAATCTCGACTTCAAACCGCAGCGGGTAGTCGCACAGGGGATGGTTGAAATCCACCAGCGCATCGGTCTCGGTTTTGTCGAGAATCACCCCCATAACGGCCTCGCCGCTGGGCAGGTTGAATTCGATCAGGCTGTCTACTTCTACCACGATGTCATCCGGAAACATGTCCAGCTCGATCCGCTGCACCAGTTCCGGGTCGCTCAGGCCGAACGCCTGCTCGGGCTCGAGAAGGAATACGCGCTGTTCGCCCGGCTCCAGCCCGATCAGGCACTTCTCCAGGTTTTCCGCAATTTCGCCCGCACCGATCTCCAGGACGACAGGTTCGCCTTCTTCGTTGGTGTCGAAAATCACCTCGCCCTCTTGAACAGAGATGGTGTAATGCACGCTCACTTTGTCGCCGGCAGCGGCAGTTTGTTTGCTCATAATGTCTCCTGAATTTATTCTCTCCGTCACCCCCTCCCCCTGGATGGGGGAGGGTTGGGGAGAGGGTGGTCATGCATTGAAATCCCCCCTCTCCCCAACCCTCTCCCGCAAGGGGAGAGGGAGCAT
>JAUYEK010000347.1 GCA_030691435.1 Sulfuricella sp.
ATCCAGCGGTTGGTGAAACCAGCCCACCTTGCCGGAAAGCAGGGCGGGGCGCACCGGGTGGTTGAGCAGCAGGTAGCGGTAACTCCTGGATACCGCGCTGAAACGGGCATGGAACTCATCGCTCACCGGCTGCGCCCACAGTACGCCGACACTGTCCGGAAGCAGGGCATTGACGCCGCGAACCCAAGCACTGTCCGGCCTAGCCACGTCGGTATCGAAATGCACGACCTGATGCAGCGCATGCACGCCAGTGTCGGTGCGCCCCGCCGTCACAACCCGGATAGACTCCCCGGCGATGCCGGAGATAGCTCGCTCCAGTGCATCCTGCACACCACAGCCGGAAAGCTGGCTTTGCCAGCCACAGAATCGGCTGCCGTCATACTCCACGCCGAGCGCGATTCTCAAGTCGCCCCCCGTGCCAGCAATAGCCCGAACACAAGGGCAAAGCAGAATAATGCCGCGCAGTCCGACCAGGATAAACTTCCGATTTCCAGTTCGATGCTAGTCATTTCATGGCCTGAGCCATGCAATGCCGCTCGCAATCGTTCGCGCCATTCGCCGGAGCGGCGCGACCCGGCGTGCCCGGTCTTCTCTGCATAATGCAGGGTCAGCCAGATGCGCGCCGCAACCCGGTCGACATCCACCCCGATCAGGATGAAAGGCCGTAGCAGAAAATACAGGCCCGCCAATATCCGGTCGCGTGAAGTCGTCGCCAGCAATAGCGCCAGCGTCGCCAGCAAAGCGAGCAGGCGCAACGCCTGGAGGCCACCCGACAGCAAGCCCTCCCGGCTGGGGCTGTAGGCACCCAGGACGGGAATTGCCGCTACGCCGGGCGTAACGAAGGCATACACCAGAATCAGGGAAATCAACAGCCAGCGGCTGCGACGCAATAATTTGAGATACTGGGCGGAGTGGCGCAGCAGCAGCGGCAGGGAAAACAGGAAAACGATCGCTGACAGTTCGGCAGGTCGCAGCCAGGGAACGCAAAAAGCAAAGGCCAGCCAGATCAGGATCAGGCTGGCCGGATGCAGGCAATTCATAACAAGCGCCTTTTACCATTGCCTCCTCTCCCGCCTGCGGGAGAGGATTGAGGAGAGGGAAGCCCGCTTGTGAACCGGATCACCCCAGTTCGGCGAGCAGCTTCCGTGCTTCTTCCTGTTGCTCGGTTGCGCCTTCTTTCAGCACTTCCTGCAGGATATCCCGCGCACCTTCCGCATCGCCCATGTCGATGTAGGCTCTCGCCAGATCCAGCTTGGTCGAAACTTCCTGACTGCCGAAATCATCCGGCAAATCGGTGGGCGCCGCCTTTGCCGGGCCAGGCTCGCCCATATCCAGGCTGATACCGGAAAGGTCGAGATCCGGAGCAGCTACTCCTTTTGATTCGGCGGGCGCAGCAGGAGTTTCTTCCTGATCCAGGTTGAAATCGAAATCCAGCGGGGCCTCCTCAACGGGAAGCGCGGCTAGCTCGATGGATTCCATCTCTTCACCCGCAGATGCCGCCTCTTCGCCCATGGAGAAATCGGGCACATCCAGCTTGTCCCCGACTTCCGCCATCTCATCCTCAGGCTCGGCGCCGGGTGCCGGTGTCAATCCGCCGACATCGAGCCCCATCACTTCATCTTTCCAGCTATCGGCGCTGATCAACTCCTCGGCGGGTACGGCAGGTGCCGCCTGAGTCAGCGCGCCAAGATCGAACTCCATCACGCCCTCATCCGACTCCACGGTTGCCGCAGCCGGTTCTGGTTCTGGTTCTGGTTCTGGTTCTGGTTCTGGTTCTGGTTCTGGTTCTGGTTCTGGTTCTGGTTCTGGTTCTGGTTCTGGTTCTGGTTC
>JAUYEK010000348.1 GCA_030691435.1 Sulfuricella sp.
AGGGCGCCGCTCCTACAGCGGTGTTTTGGCTCTAATGGATTTATCTGGGATCATCTCTACTGCACTGCCTTGCCTATTCCGCCTCGATCTCCAGGTAAACCCGGCTGGCATTGCCGCCCTTCAATGTTTCATAATTCTGCAGGTGGGCGAAATCCTTCTGGTCGAGGCTGTCAATCGCAGCCTGCAAATCCGCCCCGCCGTCGAACGCCTTCCGCATATGGCCGCGCAGCAGGCGCAGGTAATCGCGGGTATCGCGCCGCGCCCGGTCGAGATCGCACACCTTGCCGTGGCCGGGCACGATCTTGCCGGGCTTGAGCTTTTCCATTTCCTCGAAGGAGGCCAGCCAGTTACGGCTATTGCTGACCGGCAGCACTCCCAGCAGGCGGTCGACGTAAACCAGGTCGCCGGCAAACAGCACGTTCTGTTTTGGCAGCCACACCACGCTGTCGCCCGGCGTGTGGCCGCCGGAGAAAAACAGCAGCTGGATTTCGGTGCCGCCGAGGCGCAGGGTTTCGCGCTGTTCGAACAGCCGCTCCGGATAAACCGGCATGGTGCCGTCCAGCCGTTCTTTCAGATCGATCCGCAACGCCTCGAACTGCGCCCCGGCCCGCTGCTCCATGTCGGCGCGCGCCGGCTGCGCGGCGATGATTTCCGCGCCCTGCTCCCTGAAATAGCCGTTACCGAGCCAGCGGTGGTCCTGGCCGCCGGTATTCACTACATATTTCACCGGCCGCCGGGTCACTTGCTTGATGGCGCGGTGCATGGCCTGGGCGGCCAGATAACCCGCTCCGCTGTCTACCACCACCACACCGCCGGTGGTGACGATGAATCCGGTATTGGCGTTCATGCCGTAATTTTCATAGGTGCGCCCGCCGGTTTCGCCGATGAAGGCGTAAACATCGGGCGCCACCTTGACCGGCGTGAGGGTGAGTGCAGAAGCATCGCCCATCGCCAGACAGGTGATAAACAGGACCATGCCCGTCAAGCGGTCACGCATGTGGGTAAGGGGATGCTGTTTCAGCATCTCGGGAAAGCACATTTGATTAAATTTCTCGCCATCGCGTAATTCCAATTCAAAATCAAACCTGATTAGCCACAAAGTTCAGCCCACACCCGTGGGAGCGGCGCCCTCGCCGCGATTAGTGGAAACAGGATGGCCGGTGCGTTTTTCGCGCCGAGGGCGGCTCTCGCTACACTCTATCCGCGCTGGCGAAGATGTTCAACTGAAAGGCCTTCCCTCCCCCGCTTCCTCGTGCGCCTTGCCTTCGCGGATGCGGTAGAGGCGCTTGAAAGTTGGGATAATATTGTCGTCGTGGGTGACGACGATGATTGCGGTGCGATACTGCGCCGCCAATTCGTTGAGCATGCGCATCACCGTCAGGGAGCGTTGGCTGTCCAGCGGCGCGGTCGGCTCGTCGGCCAGGATGATCGGCGGGTTGTTGGCGAGAGCGCGGGCGATCGCCACGCGCTGCGCCTCTCCGCCGGACAGTTCGGAAATGCGTGCCCCGGCGCGGTGCGCCACGTCCAGCACCTTGAGCAGATCCATGGCGCGAGCGGTCGCCTCGCTGTTCGGCTTGCCGGCCAGCATCGGCAGCAGGGAAACGTTTTCAGTGGCGTCGAGAAAGGGGATCAGGTAAGGCGCCTGGAAAATGAAGCCGATGCGGTCGCGGCGCAATTCGCGCAGATCAGAAATTTTCCATTCGTCGTCGAAAGTAACGTCGCCGCCCAGGGTAATGCGCCCGGCCGTCGGGTCGATTACCGCCCCCAGGCATTGCAGCAGGGTGGTCTTGCCGGAACCGCTGGGGCCGAGCAGGCCGACCACTTCGCCGGGATAGACTTCCATATCCACCCCTTTCAGCGCCTCCACCGCGCTGCTGCCGCTGCCGTAGCGCTTGACCAGTCCCTCCAGCTTGATCGCCGGCTTTTTAGCATGATCAGCCATCAACCGCCCCCGATCGCCGTCGCCGGACTCACCTTGAGCGCGGCGCGAATAGCAAGGATGCTCGCCAACGTACAGATCACCATGGTGATGACAAAGGCGCGACCGGCATCGCTCATCTCCAGCAGCACGTATTTCGGAAAAATCGGCGCCCAGAAGGTCGCCACCGTCTTGCCGATGACAAAGCCGATCACGCCCAGCCCCAGCGCCTGTTGCAGGATCATGGCGACGATCACCCGGTTTTTTGCGCCGATCAGCTTGAGCACGGCGATCTCCTTGATCTTGCTCATGGTCATGGTATACACGGTGAGCGCGACGATGGCGGTGCTCACCACCGTCAGGATCACCAGAAACAGGCCGATCTGCTTGGCTGATGTGGCGATCAGCTTGGCCACCAGAATTTGCTCCATATCGGTGCGAGTGTAAGCCTGCAGGTGCTTCCAGCGCAGGATGGTGTCCGCCACCAGGCGCGCATCCGTTCCGGATGCTACGCGCACCAGTATGGCATTGACGTTATGGTTGGAAAACCGGTCGGCCTCCACCGCGCTGAGCAAGCCGGGTACGCCGGGACGATTAAACTGCGGGTTGGCAGCCAGCCGTTCACGGTCGCCGACGATGGCGTCGTTATCCTTGAGAAACTGCACTTCCTGAGCATCCTTAAGCGTGATGAACAGCATCGGGTCGCCGCCCGACGACACCATGCGGCTGGTCAGCCCTACCACGGTGTATTCGTGGCGGCGGATGCGCACCCTGTCGCCGACCTGGAAACCGGTCTTGACGTCCGCCACCGCTTCGTAATGAGAGCGCGTCACCGGTCTGCCCGCCACCAGCCGCATCGGCTCGCCCGGCTTGCCCGATTCAAAGCCGGCGATCATCACCCGCACATCCTTTTCCCTGTGCTTCACCTGCATGGTGAGGTAGGCCACATTGCCCGTTTCAGCCACCCCGGGCAAACCGACGATGCCACGCCAGGCATCGTCGTGCAGGGTGGATGATTCAGCATAGGGTCCAAGGGTGTGGCGCTGTACCACCCAGATATCGGTAGCACTGCCGTTGATCAAGGCTCTGGCGTCATCCACCATGCCGCGATACACACCCGCCATGGTCAGGGTCACGCCGATCAGCAGTCCCAGCCCCAGGCTGGTAAGCATATAGCGGCCAAAACCGTTGGCGATGTCGCGGTAGGCGAGGTTAATCATGCCGCTTTGCCAGCCTTCACTTTTTTGCCTTCTTCCAGATCCACCGGGCTGTATACGATCACCGCGTCGCCTGCCTTCAGTCCGTTCAGAATCTGGGTGCGACCGTCCGGCGTCTGCACTCCGATGGTCACCGGAGAGAACTGCACCTTGCCGGCCTCCACCCGCCACACGCCGTTTTTATTCTGCACCCGCCTGACCGCGGCGCTGGGCACGAACAGCACATTATTCAAAGAGGCCATCTTCACCGTGACCTCGGCCAGTTCGCCGACGAAAATCTCGCCTGGCTTCTGGTCGAATACGACGTTCACCAGACGCTCCTCGGTCAGGCTGTCGCTCTGGATATCGACCCGTGCCACCCGCCCATTCAGGACAACGCCCTGGCGCGAGCGCAGCACGATTTCCGCCGGAAGGCCTGGCTGAAGGCCGCGCGAACCGGACTGATCCATGCGCGCCCTCACCCACAGACTGGCGGGGTCGATCACCCGCAGCACGGCCTGTCCCGCCACCACGGTATTGCCGGGCTCGGCCTCGCGGGCGATGACGATGCCGTTAACCGGGCTGACCAGCTTGAGATTGGCACGCTGCAACGCCACGCCATCGCGCTCCGATCCGGCCTTGGCCATATCGCGACGGCTGGCTTCCAGATTGGATTTCGACGCATCCAGCGCGGCCTGGGCGATATCCGCGTCGTTGCGCCGCGACTCCGCCGCCTCCTGGCTGACGAAATGCTTCGCCACCAGATACTGGTAGCGCTGCGCATTGGCCTGCGCCTGTTTGTGGCGGCTCGCCGCTTCCCTGACTTGTGCCTCGGCCGATTCCACATTGAGCCGCGCGCGCTGCGCCGCCAGACCGGCGCTTTTCATCCGTTCGTCGAGGTCGACCGGGTCGATCTCTCCCAACACCTGACCGGCCTTCACGCTGTCGCCATGATCCACCCGTACGCTCAACACCCGCCCGGCCTGGGTCGGACCAATCGCGTAGGACAAACGCGCCTCCACCGTGCCGACGCCGAATACCGCCGGATGCAAATCTCCCAAACCGGCTTCGATCGTCTTCACCTCCGGCACCGCCATCGGCCCATGCGTCATGGCGATCCAGGCAACGGTGAACAGACCCGCCACCACGCCGGCGGGAACGAGATAACGCTTAAAGCCGGCTTTCATAATTTGCCTCGCTTCACTTCAGCTTTTCGGGCATGGCATGAATCTGGAACATGCTGTGACAGCTCACGCAGTTTCGCAGGATGCCCCCCAGTTGTTTCTGCGTATGTTTGGTATCGCCCAGGCTTTCCGCATCCATCGCCAGTTGGTCAAAGCCGCTGTGAACAGCAAAGGCGAGCTGCTTGAATTCTTTCGGCAGCTTCGCCTTGAGCGAATCCGGTACATCATGGGTGGCCAGATTGCCCAGCGGCTTGGTCGCCTGTGCCACGGTTTTCAAATCGTCGCGCGACAGGGCGTCCGTCATGATCTGGATACCATTCAGGAACTGGCGCATCTCCATCAAAATCATCGCACGCTCGGACGACGCCAGGTTCAGCGCCTTGCGTTCATCCTTGAGGTTGGCATGATCCGCAGCACCGTGCGAATGGTCATCGTTCGCCAATGTCGGCGCCGCCGCCATAACCGTTGCCAGAGTAAAACCCATCAACAACCCTTTGCCATGTTTCATCATCTCTTTGTCTCCTGTTGCGTTTATCAATCGATCCGAGCCCGAATGCCATCCAGGTAAATCGGGAAAACTTTCTTCGCCTCTTCCGGCAAGGAGCGCCGCCCGCCGAATATGCTGGATTGCAGTACCAGACCCTGAATCATGCCTATAAACAAGGTTGCCGCGCTGTCCTCATCCACATCCTGCCGGGCCAGGCCGACCGCCTTCGCCTGTCCAAGCAAACCCGCAATTTTGGCCTCGTAGCCGGTCAAGATTTCCTGAATCAGGAGTTTCAGACGCGTATCCCGGCGTAGCAACTGGTCCGAGAACACCATGCGCGGAATAGCCGGGTGCCTGGCGATGAACGACACATGAGCAAAAAACATTTTTTCCAGCGCATCCAGCGGGTTTGCGCCTTTGGTAGCGGCCGCGTCCACCACCTTCATCAGGCGGCCACGCACCCAGTGGATCGCTGCCAGCCAGATATCGTCCTTGGTCGGAAAATGGCGAAATATCGCGCCCTGGGTCAAGCCCAACGCATCCGCCATGTCCTGCGTAGTCACCGATTCAACGCCGCGACTGGCCGCCAGATCAAGCGCTGCCCGAATAATCTCCTCCTGGCGCTCGCCCGCATCCATACGACGCCTGCGCGGCTTGTCCACCTCTTCCGTTGAAGTCATTTCTTCACGCATTCCGCTCGACATAAGATAGTAATCAGTCACTATCTTATCTGGGCGGCAACACGACGTCAAGAATCCTGCCATTCCTATTCAGTTACAGATAGGAATTGACCTTTTCACCACAGCAAAGTAGAATCCGCAGCTCTTCGGGGTGTAGCGTAG
>JAUYEK010000357.1 GCA_030691435.1 Sulfuricella sp.
CTGGCCACCGGGCTGGAAGCCCGGCTGAACGCCTTGAAACACCTGCAAAGCCGCCTCGACCATAACCAGAAATTGCAAGCGTGGCTGGCAAAGCACCGGCTGGAAAGCTTGCCGCGGCTGTGGAACAGCCTGCGCATCGAAGCGGGCTGGGAGGATGCGCTGGAAAGCGTGCTGGGCGAGCGCCTGAATAGTATTGCGCTGGAAAACATCGAGCAGGCGCAGGGGTGGATGGGGGATGCACCGCCGGCGGCGGTCACTGCTTTTGAAGTTGCTCCCTCTCCCCCTGTGGGAGAGGGTTGGGGAGAGGGCAATTCAAAGCAAGTGCCCTTTACCATTGCTCCCTCCCCCCCTGCGGGGGAGGGCTGGGGAGAGGGGATGATTCCTCTGTCCCGCTACGTGTCTTGGGCAGATGGCAGTACCCCGGAATTCCTGGGCGACTGGCTGGCTAATATCACTGTGACCGAGAACGCCGCCGAGGGTTTTGCCCGGCGTAAGGAGCTGTCGTACGGGGCGATGCTGGTGTCGCGCGCGGGCCATGTTTTTACCCGTCACAGCATTCGTTTCCATGCGCCGCAAAGCGAGCTGCACGGGGTGTTGGCACGCCAGCGCGAAATCGGGCAGCTGCAGGCTGATCTTGAAGTGAAGCAGGCGGCGCTGGCGCAGCGGCAAACCGCGATGGTACAGGCCGACTCTGCGCTGGCGCAGCAGCAGAAAGACATTGCCAGGCTGCGCAGCGCTACGGGCGAGGCGCAGCAGAAGCAGCACCGCCTGCAACTCGAGGTGCAGCGGCTGGTGCAGGTCAGGCAGCAGGCCGAGCAGCGTCAAAAAGGGATTGCAGCGGAGCAGGCGGAAATCGACGAACTGCTGGAGTCGGAAAGTGAGCAGCTTGCTGCGGCGGAAGCCAGCCTGAAACAGGGTAGCAACCAGATCGAGGCGCTGCGCGAGCAGCAGGATGAAACCCGCCAGGAGCGCTCCGGCGTCGAGCAAAATCTCAACCGGCAACGCGAGGCGCTACGGCAGACGGAGCGCGCCGCGCAGGAGGCAGTGTTCGTCGAGAAGAACTGCCAGAACAAGATCGGTGAGATGGAAGTTTCCAGTGCCCAACTCGCCGAACAGGCCCGGGATGCGGTCACCCAGCTTGAAAACCTGCTCGCCGAGCAGCAGGGGTTCAGCGAGGAACCGTTGAGCCAGGCGCTGCAGCAGGCATTGGCCCAGCAGCAGGAGAAGGAGAAGGCTTTGTCGATGGTACGCGATGCCCTGGCCGAGGCGGCGAACCGCCTGCGCGAGCTGGAGCAGCAGCGCATGAGCAGCGAGCAGAAACTGCAACCGCTGCGCGACCAGATCGGCGAGCTGCGCCTCAAGGAACAGGAAGCGCGCCTTGGCCAGGAACAGTACGAGGGCCAGCTCAGGGAGGCCGGCGCCGACGAGACGGAGCTAATACAGCGGATGGAGAAAAACCTCAGGCCGAATGCCCTGCAAGGCGAGATCGTAAGGCTCACGGCGGAAATCGAAGCGCTCGGCGCGGTCAACCTGGCCGCGCTGGAAGAGCTGCAAGGCAGCCGGGAGCGGAGCGGTTATCTCGAATCCCAAGCCAACGACCTGAACGAGGCCATAGCCACGCTGGAGCAGGCGATCCGCCGCATCGACCGGGAAACGCGGGAGCGCCTGCAAAGCACTTATGACGAGGTCAACCGCAATTTCGGCGAGCTTTTTCCGTCGTTGTTCGGCGGCGGGCAGGCGCGCCTGGTGTTAACCGGCGAGGAGCTTCTCGATGCCGGGATACAGATCATCGCCCAGCCGCCGGGCAAGAAAAACAGCTCGATCCACCTGCTGTCCGGCGGGGAGAAAGCCCTGACCGCGCTGGCGCTGACCTTTTCCCTGTTTCAGCTCAATCCGGCACCGT
>JAUYEK010000359.1 GCA_030691435.1 Sulfuricella sp.
TCAGGTCACCCAGTTTTCCGATGCCAATACCCACTTCGTCGCCGAAGCCGACCTGATCGTGCAGGAAGAGGGCGATGATAACGAGATCGAGGCCTTGCGTCGCGGTCTTTTCGCGCAGTTCGACCAGTACGTCAAACTCAACAAGAAGATTCCGCCGGAGATCCTCACGTCGCTGGCCAGCATTGATGAGGCGGGGCGCCTGGCTGACACCATCGCCGCTCACCTGCCGCTCAAGATCGAGCAGAAGCAGGAAATCCTGGAAATGGTGAGTGTGCAAAAACGCCTGGAACATATGCTTGGCATCCTGGATGCGGAAATAGATATCCTCCAGGTGGAAAAGCGCATCCGCGGCCGTGTCAAGCGCCAGATGGAGAAGAGCCAGCGCGAGTATTACCTGAACGAGCAGGTCAAGGCGATCCAGAAAGAGCTGGGCGAGCTGGAAGAAGGCTCGGACCTGGACGAGCTGGAAAAGAAAATCAAGGCGGCTCACATGCCCAAGGAGGCACTTGCCAAGGCTGAATCCGAATTGAAGAAACTGCGCCTGATGTCGCCGATGTCGGCGGAAGCGACGGTGGTGCGCAACTTCATCGACATCCTGACCGGGTTGCCGTGGAAGAAGAAAACCAAGATCAGCAAGGATCTGAAAGCGGCCGAAGCGGTGCTGGAGAAGGATCACTACGGCCTGGAGAAGGTCAAGGAACGTATTGTCGAGTATCTGGCAGTGCAGCAGCGCGTGGATAAATTCAAGGCGCCGATTCTGTGTCTGGTCGGTCCGCCCGGCGTAGGCAAGACCTCCCTGGGCCAGTCCATCGCCCGCGCAACCAATCGCAAATTCATCCGCATGGCGCTGGGCGGAGTGCGCGACGAAGCCGAGATTCGTGGTCATCGCCGCACCTACATCGGCTCGATGCCGGGCAAGGTGTTGCAGGGCATGGCCAAGGTCGGCGTGCGTAACCCGCTGTTCCTGCTGGATGAAGTGGACAAGATGGGGGCGGACTTCCGCGGCGATCCCTCCTCCGCGCTGCTGGAGGTGCTCGACCCGGAGCAGAACCATACCTTCGTCGACCACTATGTCGAGGTGGAGTATGACCTGTCCGACGTGATGTTCGTGGCCACTTCCAACTCCATGAACATCCCCGGCCCGCTGCTCGACCGGATGGAGGTGATTCGCCTGTCCGGCTACACCGAGGATGAGAAGATCAATATCGCGATGCGCTATCTGCTGCCGAAGCAGTTGAAGCTGCACGGACTTAAAGAGGAAGAGGCCAGCATCGCCGAAAGCGCCGTGCGCGACATCGTCCGCTATTACACCCGCGAGGCGGGGGTGCGCAGCCTGGAGCGGGAAATCGCCAAAATTTGCCGCAAGGTGGTGAAGGCGCTGCTGCTCAGGAAGGGCAAAGGCAAGATCGCGGTGACCTCGCGCGGCCTGGACAAGTACCTGGGCGTGCGCCGCTACAGCTACGGCATGGCCGAGCAGAACAACCAGGTCGGCCAGGTGACCGGTCTAGCCTGGACCGAAGTGGGCGGCGAGCTGCTTACCATCGAGGCGGTGGCGCTGCCCGGCAAGGGCAAGATGATCACCACCGGCAAGCTCGGCGAGGTGATGCAGGAATCGATTCAGGCGGCTCTTTCCGTGGTGCGCAGCCGTTCGCGCGCGCTGGGCATCGCCGAGGATTTTTATCAGAAGAACGATATCCACATTCACCTGCCGGAAGGCGCCACGCCCAAGGATGGGCCTAGCGCCGGCATCGCCATCACCACCGCGATGGTATCCATCCTGACCGGAATTCCGGTGCGGGCGGATGTCGCGATGACCGGCGAGATCACGCTGCGCGGTGAGGTTTTGCCGATCGGCGGGTTGAAAGAGAAGCTGCTCGCTGCTCACCGTGGCGGGATTAAAACTGTCTTGATTCCTCATGAGAACGTCAAGGACCTGGTCGAGATCCCGGATAACATCAAAAACCGGCTGGATATCCACCCGGTCAAGTGGATCGACGAAGTGCTCGCTTATGCGCTCGAGCGCAAGCCGGAGCCGCTGCCGGAAGTGGTTGCGACCACGCCCATGCCGCCGGTTGAAGAAAAAACCGAGGACGCCGTCATCAAGCATTAACTCGCATCGTGCTTCGCTCAAAGCCAATCCGGAAACTCGCTGTCCGGGTTGGCTTTTTTGTTTTAACGGGTTCTGTCATCCTATAAAAAGCAGTTCAGCCACGGATAACCAAAAGTAGGCGCCTCTAGGCGACACGGATTTACACAGATTATCAACGAGTTACAGCTTTTACCCTAATCACCTTTTGGGTGAGAGGCAAACCCTCGGCAATATATTGTTTCGCCTAGAGGCGCCTACTTTTGGTATCTGTGTAAATCCGTGTTTATCTGTGGATAAAAGAGGTTTTTAGGGTCATGTTTGTGGCCCAGAATTTGCTATCTGCCCGGAACCCCTGATATGACGCCATTAAATTAAATTAATCTTGCTCAAACCGCTTGACACATGGTTTTGCGGCTTGTTATAAAGTGTGGGCAGGACGAAACCTGTTTCTCAACCGAATAGAAAGGGGACTACACGTGAACAAATCCGAGTTGATTGATGCAATCGCTAAATCCGCCGATATGTCCAAGGCTGCTGCTGGCCGTGCTCTGGAC
>JAUYEK010000374.1 GCA_030691435.1 Sulfuricella sp.
ATCACTAATGACTATGCACAACCCACCGCACCCCGGAGCGTTTATTCAAGAGGTTTACCTTACGCCAAACGAAATCAGTTGCAGGGAGCTCGCCCTCAAATTGGGCGTTGCTGCCTCGACTCTTAACCGCGTTTTGAACAAAGCCAGTGGCGTGAGCCCTGAAATGGCTCTTCGTCTCTCAAAAGCATTGGGGCGCTCACCCGAAAGCTGGTTGACGATGCAAGACAATTACGATTTATGGCAAGCCAAGCAGACTGTGGACTTGAAGAAAGTCCACAAGATTGAATTCAGATATGCCTAACCCTACGCTCAAGCGGGACTGCGCAAAAGCGCGCAGCCCCTTAGCTCCACGTTAGAGGTAGGCCGGTGCGAAGATAATTCGCCATATTTTTATATGGAATTTCATGCACCACTCTGCTAAGCTAATTTCATGAAGAAAACTCGGTTTGAGTGGGATGAAAACAAGGACGCTGAAAACCAGGAAAAACATGGAATACCGTTTTCTCTGGCACAGTATGCCTTCGCTGACCCCCGCCGGGTCATAGCCGAAGACCTCACTCACAGTGAAACTGAAAAACGCTATTTCTGTTTCGGCGAGGCCGATGGAGGTATTCTCACCGTCCGCTTTACCTATCGCGGCAGTGTGATTCGCATATTTGGCGCCGGTTACTGGCGAAAGGGAAAGGCAATTTATGAGCACGAAAATCAAATACACCGATGAGCCCATTGAGGCCAAGGTCATTCAAGACTTTCTCCCACCACCCGAAGAACTTGCCTTTCGGGAGGAGGGGGTAAAGGTGACCATGGCTCTAAGCAAGAAGAGCGTCGAGTTCTTCAAAGCCGAGGCCACGAAACACCATACCCAGTATCAGCGCATGATCCGCAGGCTCATCGATAGCTACGTGGATGCCTATGACAAACCCCTAACATCGCGATCAACTCGAACCGCCCGCAAGCGGGCGTCCGGTTAGCTTCAACGTTAACACCCTGTTGCTTTGGAGCCGATTTTTGTCAACAATGGTGTCATGTCCAACTCAGTAACTTCTATGATCGACCGACCCGTTCCAGACTTTGAACTTCCCGCGACTGGAGACAAGCCATTCCGCTTATCCACGACCAAAGGAAAACCCGTAGTACTGTACTTCTACCCCAAAGACTCCACCCCCGGCTGCACTACCGAAGCGCAACAGTTTCGCGATCTTTATCCGGAATTTCAGGCCCTTGGCTGCCAAATTTTCGGCATCTCGCGCGACAGCCTGAAGTCCCACGAGAATTTCAGGGCGAAACAGAATCTGCCGTTCGAGTTGCTCAGCGACAAGGAAGAAGCCGCCTGCAATCTGTTCGGTGTCATCAAAATGAAGAATATGTATGGTAAACAGGTCAGGGGCATCGAACGCAGCACCTTCGTCATCGACGGCGGCGGCGTGTTGCGGCGCGAGTGGCGCGGCGTGAAGGTTGCCGGTCATGCTCAGGAAGTAGTTGATTTCATCGAGACGCTTAAATAAAGGGTTCCCAATGGCACGAAAGTCGCACATACATTCCAAGATATTCGTTCTCGATACCAACGTGCTGATGCACGACCCGTCGAGCCTGTTCCATTTCGAAGAGCACGACATCTTCCTGCCGATGATCACTCTGGAAGAACTGGACAACAACAAGAAGGGCATGACCGAGGTTGCACGCAATGCGCGCCAGGCCAGCCGTTTCCTGGACGAGATCGTCACCGGCGCCCAGACCGCGATGGAAGACGGTTTTCCCCTCTCCATCAACAATCGAAGCTGTAGCGGGCGCCTGTTTCTGCAAACCAGCCAGATGAACGGCGAACTGCCCGCCGGCATGCCGACCAGCAAGGCCGACAACCAGATCATCAGCGTGGTGATGCACCTGCAGCAGCAATACTCCAAGCGCGAGGTCATCCTGGTGTCGAAGGACATCAACATGCGCATCAAGGCCCG